>JAPPIY010000245.1 GCA_026914095.1 Oligoflexia bacterium | reverse complement strand
GGAGACAGGCCGTTTAAAAACAATAGATTTTTCTTCTTATTTTTTTCAAAAGGAGCTAAACAAATCATTGAGGGAAAAAAAGGCTCGCAGGGATAAACAGTTTGTCAGGAGTCAGTCAGATAAAATTTTTATCCATTGTGAAAAAGATATTTACCAGCCTTTAATAGATTTTTTTAGAAAAAGAGCTTAGTTTGATAAAAAAATGGCAAATAATTGGCAATGTTATTTCAAAAGAGCTCCAAATAAAATCACTGTAGGAGATTCTCTCAATTTATTATGTGATGGAGATTCCAAGTTAGATCTCACAGAGCCTGTTAAAATAGAGTTTTTAGATAAGAAACAGGATTACTCTTTAGTTGTTTTAAAAACCCTTAAGAGAGAGGATTATTTTTTAGCTCTTCAGGTGACGCCTTATCGGACAGGGCGTTTTGAGCAGAGTTTTTATATTACAGACGGCAAAAATAAACTTCAGATAGATAATCTGTCTTTTGAGGTTCAATCTGTTTTAACTAAAAAAGAGGCTATGCCTTATGGCCCTTATGGCCCTTTTAAATTAAAGCCTGATTTGTGGTATGTCTTTGGCATTGGGCTGTCTCTTATTGTTTTGACTTTTTTTGCTTCCTTATTTGCTTATCGTTTTTTTAAAAGAAAAAAGTTTGCGCAGTCAGTTTTAAACCGGCCGTCTCATTTAAACCCTTCTAAGTTTTTTGTTGTCAATTTAAGAAAGGAGCAGAAGGACTTGATTCAATCCCTAAAATATTTAGAGCATTTATTTAAGATTTTTTTAGAAGATTGCTTATTGATTCCCGCTGTCAATCAAAGCCAGGGGCAAATTATGAAAAATTTAAAAAAATATCATCCTTCTTTGTATAAAAGAGAAGGAGCAAATATCCGTCAGGTTTTAAATGAATTTTTAGCTATTGATAAAGGCAGTTTAGATAGAAAAACTTATTTTGATCTCAAAAAAGTGTGTCAAAAGTTAGTGTTTTTATTGGATGAGAGAAAGGATGTAAAATGATAGGACAGATAGCTTGGCACAGTCCAATGGCTTTTCTTTTATTGGCTCCTCTTATTGTAGCTTTTGTCTATGTGTTTTTTAATAAAAAAACAGGAGCTTTTTTTTATAGCGCTCTCAATTTATTTTCAAATAACAGTGTTTCTCTAAGAGCCAGTCTGGCTTTTTTACCAATTGCTTTAATAGCTTTGGCTTTGATTTTTTTGATTCTTGCTTTAGCCCGGCCCCAAAGCGCGGAAAAAGTGTCTCATCAGACTCAAGAAGGCTTGGATATTATGATCACCATGGATGTTTCTTTAAGCATGATGGTGGAGGATATGGGGCCTTCTATAACTCGTTTATCGGCTTCTAAGCAAGTGGTGAAACAATTTATTGAGGGAAGACCTTATGATAGAATAGGTTTGATTGTTTTTGCAGGTGAATCTTTTACAAAAACGCCTCTCACTTATGATCATGATTTGCTGATAAAAAACCTTTTAGAATTAAGGCCCTTTTCTTCTGTTGAGGGAGGCACAGCTATTGGAGTGGCTTTAGCCAATACAACAGCCCGCTTGCAATACTCTCCTAAAAAAAGCCGCATTCTTATTTTTTTAACTGATGGGGAAAATAACACAGGCTTTATTGATCCAGAAACCGCTTTAGAATTAGTGAAACAAAATGAAATAAAAGTTTATACTATTGGATTAGGAAGAAAAAGCGGCCAGTTTTTTGTTACAATGGAGGATCGAGACTTCCGAGGAAGAAAATTTTATAGAAAAGTTAGAATTAAAAGCAAGATTAACAAAGAGTTAATGGAAAAAATCTCTCAACAAACGGGCGGAGAGTTTTTTATGGCCAACAGCTTAAGCTCTTTACAACAAATTTTTACTAAAATTGATGAGTTAGAAACTTATGAGTTTAAGATCAATCAGTGGACAAAGTATGAAGAGCATTTTGAGCCTGTTTTATTGGCGGGTTTTGTTCTCTATCTGTTGTCTGTTTTTTTATCCTTCACTGTTTTTTTTAGGGGAATATAAAAATGTTTTTTAAAAATCTGGATTATTTTTTTTGGCTTTTTGCTCTGTTATTTTTGGCGCTTCTTTATGTCTTTCGCGCTCTATCCAGAAAAAAGAAATTAAAAGAGTGGTTAGGAGGGCAGAGTGATTTTTTACGGTCTTCTATTAGTGATAAAAAGCGGAGTATCAAATCCGTTTTACAAATTCTTGTTCTGTTTTTTTTAATTTTAGCTCTTTCCCGCCCACAGGGAATCGGGGAAAAAATTGATCTTCCTAATAAAGGGGGTCATATTTTACTGTTAGTGGATATTTCCAACAGCATGTTAGTTGAGGATATTCGCCCCAATCGTTTGAGCTTTATAAAAAAAGAGCTGTCTCGTTTGCTGGATTTGTCTTCGGGGGATCAAGTCGCTTTGGCTTTTTTTGCCAACTCTTCTGTTTTAGCCTGCCCTTTTACCAATGACTTATCGGCTGTCAAATCTTATTTGGATGATTTATCAGCTGATTACTTGACCAACCAGGGAACTAATTTTGAAAGGGCTTTTCAGTTAAGCGCTCAAGTTTTTGAAAAACTTCAGCAAAAAGATTCTGTTGTAAAAGCGGTTGTGTTAGCTTCTGATGGAGAGGATCATTCCAGTAAAATTCGGAGGATTATTAAGTCTTTGGTTTCTCAGGAGGGGTTGAGGGTTTTTACTCTTTCTGTTGGAACACAGAAGGGAGGAGTGATACCAATCAGAGACTATAAAGGCAATATTAAAGAGTATAAAAAAGACAGACGGGGGCAGTTAGTTATCAGCCGTTTGAATCCCGAATCCTTGAAAAATTTTGCAAAATGGGGAAAAGGCTCTTACTATCGTTTGACCTATGGCAGTCAAGCCATAGAAAAATTAAGAAAAGACTTAGATACTCTCAAAAGAACAGAATTAGAAGAAAATAAGCTAGTTAAAAAGAAAGAATATTATCAATGGTTTTTACTGCTGGCTTTTTTTCTAGCTTTATTTGAATTATTATTAAGTGATAGGAAATTTAGTTTGAAGGGGACTTGAAATGAAGTTGTATAAAGTCTTTTCTATTTGGGAATATTTAACTGTTGCTTTTTTTATTGTGGCTGTTTTATTTCTTCTGCTGTTTTATTTAAATAATAATTCTCTTAATGAAAAAGGAATTACAGCTTTAAAGAATAAAGACTTTCGGACAGCTCAAAAATATTTTCAGAAAAATGTTGAAAGCGGTTTTTTAGATAATCGCTCTTATTTAAACTTAGGCTTGAGTTATGATTTGCTCAATCAGCCTCTTAAAGCTTTTGAAATTTATAAGATAGTATCTAGTTCAAACAGTAGAAGGATATGGGCATTCTTTTCTTATTTTAATCAAGCGGGGCTTTATGGGCGCTTGGGAAATTTAGAAAGAGCGCTGGAGAGCTATCAATCAGCCCTTGAGTTTAGACAGAAGGAAAAAGAGATTAAAACAAATATAGAGTTGCTTTTTAAAAACAATAAACAGGGTTCAAAAAAGGGCGATTCAGACAGTAAAAATCAATCAAGCGGCTCTGATAAAGGTCCGTCTAAAGAGGATAAGAAGGAAGATCTGGGGGAAAGCTCTGACAAGGATCCGTCTGAAGAGGATAAGAAGGAAGATCTGGGGGAAAGCTCTGACAAGGATCCGTCCGAAGAGGATAAGGAGGATAAGCAGGGCGGAAGCTCTGAGGAGGATCCGTCTGAAGAGGATAAGAAGGAAGATTCGGGCGGAAGCTCTGAGGAGGATCCGTCTAAAGAGGATAAAAGCGATAAGAAAGTTTTAACAGAGAGAGAGCAATCAGCTATTTTAGAAGAGGTTCAACAACAGGAAAATAAAGTCAGAGCTAGATTTTATCAAAACAAAAAGACTTTTGGAGATAAAACAAGTGAGGACTGGTAGGGTATGAAAATCTTTTTGATTTTATTATGGCCTTTATTGACACAGGCCTTAGAATTTAAAGCTTTTGTAGATAAAACAGAAGTAGGGCTTAACGAGACTTTTGTTTTAAACTTTCAGTTTGAGTCTAAAAGCTCTCTTCCTAAGCGGATTTATGCGCCGGATTTATTTCATTTGAAGGATTTTCATTTGTTAGATGAGTCCAGCTCTCAACAAAGCTCTATTCAAATCATCAATGGTAAAATGAGTAAAACCAGCATGCTTTTAAAAAGCTATCGCTTGCAGTCTAAAGCGGTTGGCATTTTTAAAATACCAGCGCTGAATGTGAGAGCGAATGGAAAAACTTTTCAAACTGAGCCTATTGCCATAAAAGTTGTTAAAGACAAACTGACTGCGCCTAGTCCGACTCCTAAACCAGCTCCAGGATTTCCATTTAATATGCCGGATCCTTTTAATTTTCCTAATTCTGTGTTTAAGGGTTTGCCTGATTTGTTTTCTAATCAGGAGAAAGGGTCTGCCAAGTTAAAACTGGAATTAAGCAGAAATTCTGTCTATAAATCAGAGAGGCTAAGAGCCAATTGGTTTGTATTATCAAGCTCTAGCTCTATTCATTTTGATCTTTTCCGAGTTCCAAATTTAAAAGGCTTTTGGCGGGAAAAGTTAAAAATTCACAAACCGTTTATAGGCTCGGAAATTGTAGGCAAGACTCTTTATAAAAAGCAGTTGATAGACAGCTTATGGCTGTTTCCTTTAAAGTCTGGCGAGCTGGAGATGGATTCTTATTCTATACGGCTTTCGTCTTTTTTTCGCAGGGGTCAGGTTGTTTCTGTTCCCGCTAGGAAAATTAAGGTTAAAGATCTGCCTTCTGAAGGTTTGGATAAAACTTTTACAGGAGCTGTTGGAGATTTTTCAGCGCAGTATTTGATGAAAAAAAATGTGGGCGCGGTTAATGAGCCTCTTTCTTTAAAAATTATTTTTAAAGGATCAGGGCATCCTCGTTTTATTGATTTGCCTCAAATTTCATTTCCTCCTTCTGTTGAAATCTATCCGCCGGTTCAGAAGTCTCAATTTTCTGATAAGGGGGTTGGAACAAAAGAGTTTGAAATTCTTATTGTTCCCAAGAAGGAGGGGCAGTTGCGTATTCCTTCTTTTTCATTAAGCTCCTTTAATCCTAAGACAGGCCGATATGTTTCCCATAAGAGCCAAGAGTTTTTAATTTCAGTTAAACAAGGAGAATCTAAT
>JAPPIY010000303.1:4508-5198 GCA_026914095.1 Oligoflexia bacterium | reverse complement strand
AACCGTATCTTCATACTCTTCTACTATTTTTTTTTCTTTAATCAACAAATAACCAGAAGAGTGAAAATTCAAACAGGATCGGTATAAAAAGAATATAAAAAATAAATAACAAAATAATAAAGATTATTTATGCTTTTATAAGAGCTTTTAAGCTTAATCTAGGAAAAACTTAAAAATAGAATTTAATTTTGTAAAATTTTCACAGTTATATAAGTCTCTTCTTGTTATTTTTTGCTTTATGTATACAATTTAAAAGCCTATATAAACAAGGGGTTTATTTATGCCAAAAATAATTTTTTCTGGGGTTATTAGCTTAATGAGTCTTAGCGCTTATATCCATTCATTTGCAAATAGCCCAGCTGAAAAACTAGAGTATGTGGAAAATTTATATATTTTAGAAACGGCTTTACAAGATAAAACATCCCTGGAAAAACATTTGAAAAAATATTCAACAGACGCTCAAGAGTTAAAAACAGGCGATACCGCTCTTCATTTTCTCTCTGATAAAATGGAGGAAATTCATAAAGTTTTAACAAGCTATTCAGAATTGCCTGAATCTTATACCGTTACAGAAAAATATTTAAGCATCCAAACCTCCAGTCCCTATTTAGAAACGGAGTATGGGGAAAAGCAGGAGCTGGTGGAGTATATGGTTGTTCTAGGCGCCAGCCCTTATATTAAAAATAAAAA
>JAPPIY010000303.1:0-4498 GCA_026914095.1 Oligoflexia bacterium | reverse complement strand
GCGGGTCCTGAGGTTTTTCTGCCTTTTTATGAAAAAGTGAGCCGCTTTTTACAAGCTCAAACCCTGCTTTTTAATGAATATCATCTTAAAGATTCCAATTACCATATACAAGGGCTTTTCCCTTCAGATGAAAGCGATATAGGCTCTTACAGCGATTATTTTAAAGCAGGAACTGAAATTTATAACAAAAATAGGTCTCTTATGAGTTCTTCTCATGCCATTATTGCTAATATGACAAGGCATGGAGGCTCTTCTATGGATGTGGGAACGGCTTATGAAATAGGAGAAATGGTTCAGGCTCAAAAAACGGTAGTGGGTTATTATGATGAGAAAATATATCATTCGCACTATAGTGAGGAGGTTGTTAGACGGGATTTTACGCCTTCTTCAGAAGATGCGAGCTATAATCAAGAGGATTTGATTCTTGAGCCTTTAGAAATCCCTGATAATTTAATGGTTTTTATGGCGACGCTTTCTCCTCAGGAAGAAATCAAAATCCCCTCCTCCTCATGGGAGGCCTTATTTGTTTTAAAAGCGAAGTTAGACACTAAAGAAGAGCCGTAGAATCTTGAAGCCTGAGTTTGCTCTTTTATACTGATCCTGTTTGAATTTTCCGTTGCCTTGTTCAGACTGATCCCATCAGCCTGAACTCCCGCGAGAGCCTGTCCTCGTGGAAACACGGGGGCGGGAATCCAATTGAAGCCTGAATTTTCAAACAGGATCAGTATGAACAAAAAAACGAACTTTTTCAGAACCGACTATTTAAGAGGTGATGTTTGGAAAGTTTTATAAAAAATATTAAAAATAAATTGGACTTTATATCTAATTTATCAGATAAATTAGATATATGATACCAAGACTTGTTAAATGCTCAAAGACGAAAAGCTTTTTTTTATTTGGAGGCAGAGCCACTGGCAAATCCAGTTATTTGCAAAAACAATGGTCTAAGTTTTTTAATAAAAATGAGATTTTTTGGATTGATCTTTTAGAGCCGGAAAAAGAAAGAGAGTTTAACTTAAGGCCTTTTCGTTTGACAGAGCGGATTTTAGCCTTAAAGAAAAAACCAAAATTTATCGTAATTGATGAAATTCAAAAAGCCCCTAAGCTTTTAGATGTCGCTCACTATTTGATACAAAAAAAGAACATTAAATTTGCCTTAACTGGCTCTAGCGTCCGAAAATTAAAACATGGCTCTGCTAATCTTTTAGCTGGCCGAGCTTTTTTATATAAGCTTTTTCCTCTCACTTTTTTAGAGCTTAAAGATAAATTTGAATTATCGGCTATTTTACAGTTTGGAAGCTTGCCGGAAATTTTTAATTTAAGCGCAAAAAAAGATAAAATTCGGTATCTCAACTCTTATATTCACACTTATTTAAAAGAAGAGATTGTATCAGAGCAAATCATCAGAAATATAGAGCCTTTTCGTTATTTTTTAGAAGTCGCGGGGCAATGCAATGGCTTGATTCTCAATCACTCTAAAATAGCCAGATCAGCGGGAATTGATTATAAAAGCTGTCAAAGATATTTTGAGATTTTGGAAGATACTCTTTTGGGCTTCCATTTGCCTGCTTTTTCAATGTCCATTAGAAAACAGCAGAACAAAGCCCCTAAATTTTATTTGTTTGATTTGGGAGTGGCCAGGGCTTTAGCAGGGCTGATTGATGTTAAAATCCAGCCGGCCACTTATTCTTTTGGGCGGTGTTTTGAGCATCTTGTAATTGCGGAAGCTTATCGTTTGAATGAATATCTTGAGACTAACTATAAAATGTCTTATTTTCATTCTAAAGATGGCTTAGAGATAGACCTTATTTTGCAAAAAGGACAGAAAAAAATACTTATTGAGATAAAATCCAAAAGAAAAACGATTTCGGATGATCTGAAGTCTCTTAAACTTGTTAAAAAAGATATGCTTTCCGCTAAGGGATTTTTGCTTTCTCTTGATAAAACAGCAAGAAAGGAGGATGGGATTTTTATTCTTCACTGGCAGGAAGGGTTAAAGAAGATTTTTAAGGTCTCTTAACTTCTCTGTTTTTTGTTTCATAATAATCTCTTGACAGCCATTTTAAAGGCCTTAATAAAAATTGGATAGTAAAATATAATTCCTAAAAAATTTTCAATATTGAGGGCTTTTTTAAGGCTGTTCTCTATAAAATGAATTAAAATTTTAGAAAGCTTTGTTTTTATCCGAAAGTATTTATGCAGTTATTTTTGCGGAAAATGAGGGTTTAAAGGGGTTTTTTTATGAAAAGCAAAACAAAATTGACAGATGTTTTAGCCGGCTTGGTGGATACAAAAACTAAGAGCAAGCAGAATTTGCAGGTATTAAAAGAGAAAAAGACAGCTGATTCCCAAAAATCCGCTCTTGAAAAGAAAAGACAAGCTAAAGTTTTAAAAACTATAGCAGAAGAAAAAAAACATATAAAAAACGAAGAGTTAGTCAAAAAACATGAAGTCAAAAATCTAAAGCCTAAAACAGCAACTCATATAGAGGATGAAAATCTAAAAGCTGTTCAGGCCCGTAAGTTTCAGATGATGACTCAGACAAACAGGGAGCAGGCTCCCTCTTCACCTTTACAGATGCATTTGGTGCAGTCAGAGAGTTTGAGAATCGCTCAGGAAAAAATCGGTGATTTAGAAGAAGAGATTTTATCTCTCCGTGAGAAAAATGAATCTCTTATTTCTGCCGGTGAAGTTTTACAAGAACACAACGAATCCTTTAAGTCCAAATTAGAGGAGTTAAAGTTGAGTTTAAACGATGAAAAAAAGAGCTTTGAGGACGAAAAAGAAATTTTATTGTCTGCTATGGAAGAGGCGCGAGAGCAGTTGATTCGGTTAAGAAATAAAAATCAAGAGCTGGAAAAAAGAATTGCAAGCAGTTTTCATGGAATAAGGCAAAGAGAAAATGCTTTAGAAGGGCGTATTGAGATTTTAAAAATGGAAAATTCAGCCGTTCAAAAAGAAAAGGATAAAAACATTCTTGAGCTTAAAAAAGACATTCTAAAACTAAAGAGTAATTTAGAGAATTCTCATAAGAAAAATCATGAATTGAATGTTTTAAACAGCAAGTTAAAAGAAAGCTCCCGCAGAGCCATTTCCGCTTTAAGAGCGACCATCTATAATTTAGAGGGAGCTAAGCTCAATGAGGAGACTGTTGTTTCTCAAAGCAAAAATTTTAAAAAAGCCAGCTAGCTTTTGATCTGATGAGTCTCCATTTTTACTCTTCTCCTGTTAAAGTTGAAAACAAGAAAAAACAATGGATAAGAGCCAGCTTAAAAAAATTTCAAACAAAGGATTTGTCAGAGCTGTCAGAAAAACAGCTCAAGCAATCTGTTAAGCTGTATAAACAAATCAGCTCTTCCCACTCTCATATTGTTATTTTTGCTTTTGGCGGAATAGGAGCTAGCTTTAGAATTGCTCAGTCTTTTTTTTCTGCCCAAAATAAAAAAGTGACACTGGTGGATAGCCTTGATCTCGCTTTTAGGCAGAAGATTTCCCAACTGAGTCCAGAGGAGCTTCTTTCTTCTCATTTTGTTTTTATTTCAAAAAGCGGTCAAACCAGTGAAATTTTATTTTATAAAGAGCTTGTGAAAAAACTTTATTCTAAAAACAAGCTTTCTTTAAAAAACAGGCTGACTCTTTTGACACAAAATTTAAACAGCCCTTTGCTTTCATGGGGGAAAAAGGCAAAGGCTGATGTTGTGTTTTTAGAGGATTCTCTGCCGGGCCGTTTTTCTTTTTTCAGCTTAAGCGGCTGGTTTCAGTTTCAATCCTGCGGTTTAAAAATAACTCCTAATTTCTATCAATCCTTTTTGAATTTTTATCCCAGCTTGTTTCGTCTTTCTTCTGAGAGGCAGAACTCCCGCAAAACTTGTCCTCGCGAAAGCAGGGAGCCTGCCCTTGTGAAAAGGGAGCGCAGTCCTTCCCGCGAAAGCGGGAATCTCCAAGGAAAACTTCCAAATTCAAGCTTATTGCAGATGGATTCTCAAATTTTTGATTTTTTTGCGGTTCTATTTGAAAAAAAAGAAATCTATTTTTGCCCTTTTCAGCCAGAATTGAATGCGCTCTCTCGTTGGCTGGAGCTTAGCTGGTCGGAATCCCTGTTTAAGGAGGAAATGAAAAGGCCAGCGCCGCTTTTAAGAGCCATTAACTGGCCTGATTTGCGGCATGGCTTTATAGAAGAGTTGATTGCCAAGCGGGAGCAGGTTTGCTTTTGGGCTTTGGACATAAAGACGGATAAAAAAGATCCTTTAAAAGATAAATTGGAAAGCCTCTTAAGATCAAAAAGAATCCCTTGCTTGTTTATAGATACAGAAAAAAAACTTCCCGCTTTTTTAAAGCTGATCATGCTTTTTTATACCGCTTTATTTTTAGCTGGGGAGTTTTCAGAAGTTGATATAAGGACACAGCCTTGGGTGGATTATTTTAAAAAATAAGGAGGGATTTCAGTTATCAAAGACCCTGCATAGTCTGCTAAGAAAGTTGTAGCACGGGCTTGAGA
>JAPPIY010000180.1 GCA_026914095.1 Oligoflexia bacterium | reverse complement strand
ATACTGGCGGACACAACTTTTTTACATTGTCAAATATTTTTATAGGTAAAAATTAAATGGTTAAGGCTTTTTCAGGGACGGTTATCTGTCCGTCTTTGAAAAAAAGAGTCCAAAAACCCCAACAGGATGGGTTAAAGTTACGGAAAAATCAGCATGGAAACCAAATTTATTGATCTCAGACGAGCCAGCTCAAGTCCTAAAAGCTTGGTGTTGAGTCTTGGCGGTTTTGATGGGATTCATTTAGGACATCAGGTTTTAATAAAAAAACTCGTAGAAATTTCTAAAAAAAAACAAGCCTCTTCTTGCTTGTGTTTATTTGATCCCTTGCCCTTTCAAGTTTTACAGGGGGAAAAAGCTTTTAAAAGGCTTTTTACAATTCAGGAATTAGGCAAGCTGTTGAAGAGCTTTAACTTAGATTTTTTATGTATCCTGCCTTTTGACAGCCATTTTGCAAAATTGAGCGCTAAAGAGTTTATTCAGTCTGTTCTTGTTCCTCATTTTGACCCTTTGCATATTATTGTAGGTTATGATTTTTCTTTTTCTTATCAAAAAGAGGGGAATTTTTCTGTTTTACAGTCTTATGGGAAAGAGCTTGGTTTTTCAGTAGAGCAACTGAAGCCTTGTTTATATCAAGGAAAACCGATCTCTAGCTCAAGAATCAGAAAACATTTGTCTTTAGCGGATATGAAAGAAGTGAAAGCTCTGTTGGGACGAGCTTTTTCTATTCAATCTCAGGTGCTGAGAGGGGACGGAAGGGGAAGAAAACTGGGCTTTCCCACCGCGAATTTAAAGCCTGAAAAAAAAGAATTGCCGCCCTTAGGAGTTTATTCAGGGAGGGCTCAAATTCAAAAAGACGGCTATCCAGCCATTGTCAATATTGGTTGCCGCCCCAGCTTCAATGGCTCACAAACCTTTGTAGAAGTCCATATTCCCTCTTTCAATAGGAATCTGTACGATCAGATATTAACGGTGGAATTGGGAGATTTTATAAGAAAAGAGCGGGCTTTTTCTAAACTTTCAGACCTAAAAGAGCAAATTAGACAAGATATTCAAGTTGCTTTTGGGTGAATTTCTGAAAGATTGTCCTGTTTTAGTAAATTATTCAAATTATTTTTAGAGAAACAGCAAAAAAATTAAGTTTATATTTTTTTTTTCCGATACTTTTAATATGGGTGATCCCGCTAAAAAGTATTCTTCTGTTAATCCTGTTGGCAAGGAAAAGAAAAACGCCTTTTCAAAAGATTTGGCTATTGTCAAAGATAAAAAATCTGAGCTGGCCGAGCGCTCTTCATTTAGTAATAAAATTATTGATAATCTCAAAAAGAATAAGGGACTCAATCAATCAGAAACCATACAAGCTTTATTAGAAAAGGGCCATATAACTGAAATGGAGATAGCCAGCCTATTTGGTGAAGAATATGGTTTAGAAATTATTAAAAATTTAAATGAATATAAAATAACTGAAGAAGTGTTAAATTTAGTCCCTCAAAAAATTTGCAGAAAAAACCTCATTCTTCCTTTAGTGAAAATTGATAACACCTTGGTTGTTGTTTTTGCTGACCCTTCAGATATAAACTTAAAAGATAATCTGTCTTTAATTACAGGCCTTAAAATACAGCCTGTTGTTTCTACCCGAACAGCTATTAAAGATGCCTTTAATAAGTTTTTTGACAGTCAGAATGTTATAGATAATTTGGTTTTTGATATGTCTTTAGACCTAGCGGGCTTTGAAGATGAATTAGCGATCAATTTAGATAAAGAGGTTGAAACTAATCAAAAAGATCCTGTGATCGGTTTTGTGAATTTGATGTTTTCAGACGCCATTCGCTTAAAATCTTCAGATATTCATGTGGAAACCTATGAAAAAAACTTTCGCATTCGCTATCGGATCGATGGAGCTCTTTATGAAAAGCATTCCTTATCTAAAGATATGGCCAGTGTTGTCGTGTCTCGTATTAAAGTGATGAGCGGAATGGATATCAGTGAAAAGAGAAAGCCTCAAGATGCCAGGTTGAAAATTTTACTAGGAGGGCAGGAGCTTAATATGCGCGTTAACTCCACCCCAACTGTCAATGGGGAGAAAGTGGTTTTAAGGATTTTAGATAATTCCGCCTTAGAAGTGGATATGAGAAAGCTGGGAATGGTGGATTTTCAGTTGCGGGTTTTTCAAAGACATTTGTCTTCCCCTCAAGGCCTTATTTTGATGACAGGCCCAACAGGGTCTGGAAAAACAACCACTATTTATTCGGGATTGACAACACTGAACACTCCAGACACCAATATTTGCACGGCGGAAGATCCTGTGGAGTTTCGTATTCACGGCATCAATCAAGTTCAAATGAATCCAAAAGCGGGGTTGAATTTTGCCTCAGCTTTAAGAGCCTTTTTGAGACAAGATCCTGATGTGGTTCTGGTTGGTGAGATTAGAGATTTTGAGACAGCTGAAATTGCTTTTAAGGCCTCTTCAACGGGACATTTGGTTTTAAGCACCTTGCACACTAATGACACAGCCTCTACTGTAACGCGCCTGCTGTCTATGGGAATCCCTTCTTATGATGTGGCGGACAACACCTCTCTTATCATTGCTCAGAGGTTATTAAGACGGCTCTGTCAGTATTGCCGAATTCCAGCTAATGATGTGTATGTAAAATCTTTAACAGAAATAGGCGTCCTTCAGGAAGATTTGGAACAGTATCAGAATAAAGTTTTTCAAAGAAATCAGGATGGTTGCAGTAATTGCAACAGTTTGGGCTACAAGGGGCGGGTCGCGGTTTATGAAATGATGGAAATCACAAAATCTATTAAGGTGGGTATTTTTGATAAGTTAACCCCTCTTAAATTAAAAAGGATATCTATAGAAAAAGATGGTTTGGTTAGTTTAAGGCTGTCTGCTTTAGAAAAATTAAAGGAAGGCGTCACCACTGTTGAAGAAGTCATTAGAACCACAGTGGCTGATATATAATTTAAGAGAGAGGATTTATGGTTTCTTTATTAGAAGTGTTAAAGCTGTCTTGCAACAAGAAGGCTTCTGATGTGCATATTACAGTAGGGAGTCCGCCAGTTCTCCGCATTGACGGTGAGCTGTTTAAATTAGATACAAAGCCTTTAGTTTCAGAAGATACAAAGAACATGTGTTATTCTTTAATCTCTGATGAGCAAAAGGCTAGATTTGAAAATGAAAAGCATTTGGATTTTAGTTTTTTTGTTAAAGGACTCACGCGCTTTAGGGGAACCTTATTTTATCAAAATGCGGCTGTTTCAGGAGCTTTTAGAACACTTCATTCTGAACCCCCTGAGATTCAAGGTCTAGATCTCCCCTCCGCGATTGAAAATGCCATTTATTATCCTTTTGGTTTAGTTTTGATTACAGGTCCAACGGGTTCCGGCAAAAGCACGACATTAGCGGCTATTATTGACGCTATCAATGAAACTCGGCGGGGGCATATTTTAACCTTAGAGGATCCTATAGAGATTGTTCATTCTCATAAAAAATGTATTGTGAATCAAAGAGAGATAGGCGCTGACTGCCATTCCTTTACTGATGGAATGAAAAATGCTTTGAGAGCAGATCCTGACATTTGCCTGGTTGGTGAGATGAGAGACCCTGAAACCATAGAGCTGGCTTTAAAATTAGCTGAAACAGGACACTTGGTTTTTTCTACTTTGCACACAAACTCAGCTGGAAAAACAGTAGATAGAATTGTCAGCTCTTTTCCAGCAAGTGAAAGGGATATTATATGCAATCAATTGAGCACAGTTTTGCAGGCTGTTATTTCTCAAAGGCTTTTGAAAACGAAAACAGGAGGCCGAAGAGTGGCTACAGAAATTTTGTTTGCCAACGCCGCTATTAGAAATTTGATTAGAGAAAATAAAATTTTTCAAATTTACTCAGTGATACAAACTAATTTTAATGAAGGAATGTGCACCATGAATCAAAGCCTGTTGAAATTGATTGAAGAGGGCGTTGTTGAGGCTAAAGACGCTTTTAATGTCAGTTCCGAAAAAGAAGAGCTTTACCAGCTTTTGAAAAAGAAAAAACTGGCTGGTTAAAAAAAGGATTTTGTATGCCGACTTTTATATACAACGCAATAGAAAAAAATGGGAAAGCGTTTAGCGGACAAGTTAAAGCTGAAGACATAAAAAAAGCCCGGCTCCAGTTAAAGCTCAAAAGAGTTGATGTTATTTCCATAGAAGAAAAAACAATTGTTCCTTTTTCTTTTGGGAGCAAAAAGGTAAAAAAGACTGTTATTTTCTTTTTCACAAGACAGCTTTCTTTTCTTTTAGATGCGGGAGTTTCACTGATTCAAGCGCTTGAAATGTGTATTGAAACCAGCTCTTCTATTGTGTTTAAAGATGTCTTAAATGGAATTATAAAACAGTTGGAGGCGGGAAGAAGCTTATCAAAATGTTTAAAAATGAGGCCGGATGTTTTTGATGATTTTTATGTCAATATGGTTGTTTGCGCGGAGGAGACAGGCCTTTTAGATCAGGTGTTGAAAGATTTAGCGGATTATATGGAAAAAGCGGAGCAGATTAAATCGCGAGTCAAATCCGCTATGATGTATCCCGTTGTTGTTTTGGCAATTTCCCTATTAATTATTACAGGTTTGATAGTATTCATTGTGCCGCGGTTTGCTAATATGTATGGCGATAAAGGCCTTCCCACATTGACACAAGCTCTTGTGTCTTTGAGTGATTTGATGAGAAACAACCCTCTGCCATTGATTGCCGCATTTTTAGGGATACCTTTATTTATGTATAAATATTCACAAACTTCAACTGGGAGACAGCAGGTTCGATCTCTTATTCGCGCTCTTCCTCTATTTGGAAAAATACAGTATCAAGCGGCTATGGTTCGTTTTTTTAGGAGCTTTCATTCTTTGCTGAAAGCGGGAGTGAATTTTTTAGAGGCTTTGGATGTGTCCTATAATATCACCGATCATGCTAACATCCAAAAAGGTATAAAAGCGGCAAAAGAGTATGTTACTGAAGGCAAGGGGTTCTCCAAAGGTTTAGCGGCGAGTCAGGCTTTTCCTCCTTTAGTGTCTCAAATGGTTAGGATCGGCGAGGAGAGCGGTAAAATGGAGAAAAGCTTTGAAAAGCTGACTGTGTATTATGAAGATATTTTGAATAATTTAATATCTGGTTTAATTAAAATGATAGAGCCTTTGCTGATGGTTTTTTTGGGAGGTATTATCGG
>JAPPIY010000079.1 GCA_026914095.1 Oligoflexia bacterium | reverse complement strand
AATGTCCAAACACAGAATCTTGAAAGTTCGCGAAATCAATGGTGGAGGTGACGGGAATTGAACCCGTGTCCGCAAGACTTCTTCTTTTAGGCTCTACATATTTAGTTCTTGTTTAGTAATCAAAGAAATTCCAAGAACAAACTTTCTTTGATTTTTTCTGTAAAAATTTAAGTTTTTCATCTACAGAAAAAATGAAAAACCGAGGTGACTGAAACCGACACTTCCCCTCTTTCGCCACCACAAGAGGTTCCGTGTTGCCACTTTAATTAAGCGGCAAGAGCAACATGATTGTCGCCGTTTAAAAAATAGCTCGTTTTTTAAGAGGTCCTCAAGCGCCCTCTATATGCTCCTAAAAGTGTCTTGACTCGCGTCGAAGCCAATTCACCCCCTACAGCCCATTATAAAACATATTTTATAAAAAATAAATAGTTTTTTATCTAAAATAAAGAAAAAATCAACGCCGTCCTTCATCTTGATTTGTTTGTTGAGCGCCAGCTTTAGGTGAATTTCCCTCTTTTTGTGGTGAAATAGAAAACTGAGTGTTTTTAATCATCTTTTTTAAGCTGTTTTCCGCTTTCTTCGGATTTTTTTTACAAAAATCAGAAAAAGACTGAGCGCTCTTCAAAAGTATTGACTCTTCCACTTCAAAGTAACTCTCCTCTTTTAACTTTTTAACAGCTTGTTTTTCCCACTTTCTGTTAATAAATATCTTAATACTGTCTTCCTTTTTTGATTGCGCCTTCCCCTCAGAAATAACGACATTCACAGGTTTGAAATACTCATCATAATTGACTGTCACATCTAAAAATACAGCAGATCCAGAAAAACTCACCACCATTTGTTTTTCTTTTTGATGAGTTTGGGGACAAGAGATATTTGTCATCTTTATAAATTGATCTATTTCTGATTTTGGCTGTAAGCTCGTCTCATCGGCAAAAGCTTTGCCTATTTTTGACAATTTGAATCCCCAATAAAAGGGCCACAATAAACCAGAACCCACACAAGTTGAAATGGCGCTTGGTTTATATTTATCCTCTGAAAAATGATCCTCTTGACAAACTCTCATGGTCTGAAAAGACAGCATCCACAAAGCGATATCCTTTAAGCGAGACACAGAAAAAGCTGACTTAATAAGACTCACAAGGACAGCTGGAGCTACGGCCTGAGCTGAAGGGAAAATCAACTCATTTAAAAAGCCAATAGGAGTTATTAAAGTCTTTTTAGCTGGTTTTAATTTCTTTGCTAAAGTCAGCAAATTTTCTTCTATAGATTCTGTCCAATCCAATTGAGCCAAGCGACCTTCATAAATGTAAAGCCCTTTTTCAAAATCTTTAACAATAAGGATAGGCTGTTCCCCATCTTTTTTAGACAAAATCTGGATTTTACTATCTTCCAAATATTTAAACTGAGATAAATACAATGTTTTTTTAAATAAAGACTTTTTTAAACGAAATAAAAAATATCTCTCTCTTTTACTAGGAGATAGAATGATAGCCGATTTTAAAAAAGCCTCGGTTGTTTTAAAATATTTAGAGTTGTAGTTGACAAACTCTACTAAGCCCTTTGTTTGATAATTGTTTTGAATTTCTTTTCGTGAAACAGCAAATTCTATTTTTGAGTTAGATTTTTTCACAGTTTCTGTTTTAGCCAATACCGTTTTTTGACAAACAACATAATATCCAAAAATAAAAATAACTAAAATAAACTTCTTCATAAACTGAAATTATTTGCCTTTTTTTAAATAAAACCCCTATAATAAGTTTCGGCTGATTCAGCAAAAATCTTTAAAAGCATGTCCTCATGAAAACAGGGGCGAGGACAGGAATCCCATTTAGACAAGAATCTTCAAAACAAGATTAGTATAAAATCATCCCTCCCTATTATACAGCCAATTAAGACAGCTCTTTATAAACAGATTCAAAAAAACCAAAGCCCTTAAAAACCACAGCAGAGTAAACCTGCGCCAAATCGGCTCCCAACTCTAGTCTGTCCAGCACATCCTGAGCTGTTAAAACACCCCCACAGGAAATAACTAATTTGTCTTCTATTTTATTTTTCACTAAATAAGCGTTTAACTGCTTTAAAAGCTTTAAAGAAGTGTCTGCCAAAAGCTTTCCTGACAGCCCTCCCTTGTCTTCAGGAAAAAGATTTTTTATAGGTCTTTGTTTTGTGCTATTGCAAATACACCAGCCATCTATTCCCGCAGATAAAGACTGTTCAATAATACGAGTAAAATCTTCTTCATCAGGGCTGAGTTTTAAAATCAAAGGCCGATTCACTTTGAGGCCAAGCCTTATTTCATTGAGCGATTTTAAAAAAGCGGGTAACTTCTGCGCGCTAAAAAGCTCTCTTAAATCTTTGGTGTTAGGACTGCTGATATTGATGACAAAAGCCTCCGCAAAAGGATACAAAGCCTCCATTCCTTTTTTATAGTCTTCCAACGCTTGAGTGACAGGAGTGTCTCTATTTTTTCCTATATTGACAAAAAGAGGGCTGGGAAGTTTAGGTTTATCTGTTTGAGAGCCGTTAAATTTTTCAAACAGAAGCTCCAATTGTTTTTTAACAAAATCCAAGCCTTTATTGGGAAAACCCATATTATTCCACAACGAAAGATGCTGGACACTTCGGTCCAAAATTTTATAAGGATTGGGAGCTTGCGCTCTAGGGGTGACAGTCCCCACTTCCACAAATCCAGCTCCTAGCGCCCAATAATCTTGGACATAAAGAGCATTTTTATCTAACCCGCCAGCTGTTCCCAAAGGATTAGGAAAAGACAAGCCCCTCCATTTAACGGATTTCCATTGATAGGGTTGAGCTGATTTAAAATGACTGTAAAATTTTAAAGCTAAAGGACTTAAGGAATACAGCCAGCTGGAGGGCAAAAATAACCAGGGTTTAGTTATCATAAATTTCAAAATGGAAAGATTTTAAATTTGACCTCTTAATTTCATCGCCTTTTCCAATCTTAAAAGAGCAATAGCCATAGCAGAAGATCTTAAGTTATTTTTATCCTTCTCAGATTGATACTTTCTTGTAAAGTTCCACACTCTTCCAAAAGTATTCACCATAATATCACTTAATTTTTGACGAACTTCCTGCTCTGTCCAAAACAGCCAGCTAATATCCTGCACCCACTCAAAATAACTCACTGCCGCTCCTCCTCCGTTCGCCAGCACATCAGGAACAACTAAGACATTATTTTTTGATAAATATTCGGAGGCCGTTGGAGTAACAGGCCCATTAGCTCCTTCCACAATAATCTTTGCTTTTACATTTTGCTTGTTTTTTTCATGGATGGCCGACTCTAAAGCGCAAGGACACAAAACATCCACTTCTAATTCCAACAACTGCTCATTGGTAATATTTTCCGTTTGCGGAAAACCTTGAACAAAACGGTTCTGCTTTAAATAACGAAAAAGCTCACTGATATTGATGCCATTGGGATTAAAAATCCCACCTTGAACATCGCTGACAGCTACTATTTTAGCCCCCATAGCATGAGCCTCTATTCCCACATGCGAACCCACATTACCAAAACCTTGAATAGCAATAGTGGCCTGTGAAATATTCTTAGCTTGAGTCTCTAAAGCCTGCTGGACAATATAAACAACCCCTAAACCAGTGGCCGACTGCCTTCCCCTAGAACCGCCAATTTCAACTGGTTTTCCCGTAACCACTCCTGTTTGAGAATAGCCTGTTTCTAAAGAAAAAGTGTCTAAAATCCATGCCATTGTTTCAGGATTTGTCCCAACATCAGGAGCGGGAATATCTTTATCCGGCCCTATAAAGGGGCCTATTTCTGTCGCAAACCTTCGGGTTAAAGCCTCTAACTCCATTTTAGACAGAGAATTGGGATTCACTTGAACCCCTCCTTTAGCGCCCCCTAAGGGCAAATTCAAAAGTGAATTTTTAAAAGTCATAAGGCTGGCTAAAGCCGCCACCTCACCCAGACTAACAGCTGGATGATAGCGGATGCCTCCTTTAAATGGGCCTAAAGTGTGATTGTGCTGAACTCTATAGCCTCTAAAAACTTGGATGCTGTGATCATCCATTTTAACTGGTATAGACACACGAATAGCTCGTCTAGGATATTTCAACCTGGAAATCACATTAGGATTTATGTCAATAACCTTCCCTGCTGATTCTAGAGAATTAACAACATCCTTATAAAAAGAATTGCTTAGCAGTTCGTCTGGCTCTTGATACATGAAACCCTTTATCACTCCCTATTGCAACCCCTTTAAGCTCCTATAAGGCTTTGAGGCTGTTCATTTAAAACACAACTCATTCTAAAAAACAAAACAATTTAAAAAATGCAATGTTTTTTCTAACCTCAAACAAAAAATAGATTTTGTCAATTCCATTTTCTTAAGATTGCCTTTGTTATTTCAAGAGCTTGCTTAAAAACCGAAACCAGTTTAAAGCGGCAGTTAAGGATTTGTTTTAAAAAATCTTAGCGTCCCATAACTAAAGAGGTTTAAAGTTTGGGCTTTTCAAGCGGAATGAGCCAAGCTCACAAGCCCTTAAGACTAAAGTCTTACAATACCCCTGAGTTATAAATCCTCTTGTTATAGCTTGTCTTTTCACCTCCATCATTTGATTCCACAAAATTCTTAAGATTTTGCGCTCCGACATTTCAGAAAGCGCCGGGGTATTTCAAGTCCCTGTGTTTTCTGTCTAATTTTACATTCTGGAGGAATATAAAATACAATCCGCTTTTCACTGTGTTTATTTTCGGGTATTTTTCAGTCTTTCAATTGTGGGCTAAAAATAGCCGAACATTTGGCTACACAGATTTCCAGCTTAGCCAGAGGCTTTTTTAAATGGGTGAAAGATTACAGAGAGCAGAAAATGACTGTCCAAATACAAATTTACGCAAGGCAAAATAACTTCAATTTTTTTCTAATAACTATACACTTTTTAAACTGGCTATTAAGCTGAATGGCTGTAAGGCAAGACTATCATCTTCAAAGCTGGCAGAAAAGAAAAGTTTATCCTGACTCTTTAGCTTTCATTAATCCTGATAATAAAATAAACAAGCTGTCGGTTTTGGAAACTAAGGAACATTAAGAAGCTGTTCTCAAAACACTAAAATAAGCTAAAAACCCTATAAAATCTCACTGTTGTAGCCAAACTATAACCTCTTATAACTTTAGGTTCATGACAACTTAAGCGGTCTATTTTTGAACATTTTTAATAATAACATG
>JAPPIY010000132.1 GCA_026914095.1 Oligoflexia bacterium | reverse complement strand
CCGCTATCTGGCTTTGGCTGGTTTGTTGCTTTTAGCTGGTATGGCTTTGTCTTTTCTGTTGATTTTATTTTTCGCCTTTTTAAAGATACCTATTCAGCTTGTTCTTCTTTATGCTCTTTTAGGCTCTTTATTGGAAAGTTTGTTGCTTTTGGCTTTTGTAATATTGTTTTCTTCTTTTGTGAATTCTTTTTTAGTCTTATTTTATTGTATATCTATTTTTATAATCGGCCACTTTTTGGATTCTCTTTTTTATTTTATTGAAAAGGCGCCGGGTTTATTAAACGCTATCCTCTATCAACTCCTACATCTGCTTCCCAATTTAGAAAGAGTGAATTGGAAGTCAGAAGTTGTGTATCAAGACAGTTTGAAATTTGTAGAATTTGCCTCTTCGGCCGGCTACCTTTTTTTGTGGATTGGTTTTGTTTTGAGTTTGGCTTTGTTAATTATGGAAAAAAGAGAGTTTTAAAATTTTAAACAGGATCCCTATATAAATCAGATTAGTGTAACTCTATTTTTAATTTTTTAAAAGGAGCGTCCTCTAAACTCCGCTATAGACTTTAGATAATGTTCATACTCTTGTTTTTTGCTTTTGTCACTAGCTTTAAGCTCAGTGAGACAAATCGACTCTATTTGAACCTGAGACACCAACGGCTCAATCAATGCTGTTTTCATTACTTTTTAGTTTAAAGAGAAATCCCCTTTTTTATAAGCTTTTTTCTATTAAATGGATGCGCCTAAAAGCTCTTGTTGAGATTTTCCATTGGCTTGTAAAGGATTGTTTTTTTTCAAGGTTGTATTTGCGTCTTTACTTGTCCTTCTTGTGAAAGCGGAAATCTCATTTTAAAATAAGAACATTATAAACTTCTTATATTTTTAGTTTTTTAAATTCATTTAACAGCGCTTTTTTTGTAATAGATTTTAACAGCCTCAGCTCTAAAATGACAGGAACTCCGCTCCATTTTTCTATATCTCTTTTATTGTCCGGGTGGAAAGGGCCTGACAGTATCACTCCCAGTATTTTGATCTTTCTTTGTTTTAAAATTGTTAAAGTGAGTAAAGTATGATTAAGTGTCCCTAAACCACTTCGCGCAACAACTATCACTGGATAATTTATAAACTGTATGAGATCTAAAACTGTCTGTTTGTCATTTAGAGGAACATAAACTCCGCCTATTCCCTCTACAACCAAACAAGAGCTTTTTGGAGTTTGTATTTTTTTTAAATCAATTTTTTTATTTTCTTTAAAACTGGCTTGGTTAGGGGATAGGGGCGCTTTAAATTGATAAGAGCTGGGATAAACTGTTTTGCTTGGTAAAAACTTTTTTATAAAATCAGAGTCAGTGGGACGGCCTGTTTGAATAGGCTTCCAATAGTCTGCTTTCCAGTGAAGACATAAGCCCAGAGAGACGATAGTTTTCCCTACTTCCGTGTCTGTTCCAGTGATAAAGACTTTTTTTGATCTGTTAAAAATTTTTTCCTGAAAAGCATTCTTAAACTCTTGGTAGTTCATTCATTAGACATTGTGTTTCTAAAATATCGCTCTCTATATTTGTCAATACTGATCAATTTCCCTCTTCTTTCTACATGCCAAAAAGTCCAGCCATTATGACTTTCTTGATTCAGCATTTTTGCGCTGACTCTATGAATGGAACCAGAATATTTGCCATTTTTTAATGTTCCATCTGCCATGACTTTTGCCCTTATGTTTTTATTTTTTGAATATAACTTTTCTCCTGCTTTTATTTCATTTCCTACAAGCTGGCCAAAGGGGATTTTTGGTTTTGGAGCTTCTTGGATTTGGAAAGTCAGTTGTTTATCATAAGCTTTGATGTTTTTTATTCTTTTTCTTGCCATATCTACATATTTTTTCTCTTTTTCAAAACCGATAAAATGTCTGTTTAACATTTTAGCGACAGCTCCAGTGGTGCCAGAGCCAAAGAAAGGATCTAGCACGACATCACCCTCTTTTGAGCTGGAAAGTATAACTCTTCTTAAAAGCTCTTCTGGCTTTTGGGTAGAATGAGCTTTATTGCCATTTTTATCTTTTAGCCTCTCTTTGCCGGAGCAGATAGGCAAGAGCCAATCACTGCGCATTTGTTTATCCTCATTAAAAGATTTCATGGTCTTATAATTAAAAGTAACCTTGGCTTTTTCAGACTTTCCAACCCATATTAAGGTTTCATGAGCATTATTAAAACGGACGCCTCTAAAGTTAGGCATTGGATTTGTTTTAATCCAAATAATATCATTTAAAATCCAAAAACCTAAATCTTGTAGAACAGTCCCTACTCTGAAAATATTATGATAAGAGCCAATAACCCAAAGGCTTCCCGTTGGCTTTAAAACTCTCTTACACTCTTTCAGCCATGCTGTTAAGAAGGAATCATACTCCTTGAAACTGGAAAATTTATCCCAATTGTCGTCCACACCGTTAACTTTTGTTAAATTGGGCCGAAACAAATCTTTTTTAAGCTGTAGATTGTAAGGAGGGTCAGCAAAAATTAAATCAATGGATTCTTCCTGCAGATTTTTTAATTTTTTAATAGAATCCCCTTGGATGATTTTATTTAAAAAGTTAGAAAGCTGTTTTTGTTTATCCATAGATTGAGATATAGATATTCAAATTTTAATAATTACTTAATTTTTTTCAACAATTTACTATATTCAGATATAAAGTCCAGCAATACTTTGAGCTTATTGCTTTTAGGAGGGAACAATTCGTTTGGAGGGGCCGATATACTCGCTTAAGGGACGGATGATGCGGTTATGTTCTCCCTGTTCGATAATATGGGCTGACCACCCGGCGATTCGGCTCATCACAAAAAAAGGAGTGAACATATCAATATCAAATCCCATTAAGTAATACACAGGCCCAGCAGGAAGATCCACATTAGGGCAGATGTTTTTTTCTCGTTTCATTACAGAAACTAAAGTGTCATACATTTCCATCCAAACAGTCTCTTTTTTGATTTCACTGAGCCTGCGGGCGCATTTTTCCATAGAGGGAACACGGGAGTCTTGATCTCTATAGACGCGGTGGCCAAAACCCATGACTTTTTCTTTGTTTTTTAGAGCTTTTAAAAGATAGGATTCAGCTTTACTTGGTTTTTTAATTTGTTTCATCATTTCCATAACTCTTTCATTAGCTCCTCCGTGCAAGGGGCCTTTTAAAGCGCCAATAGCGCCGGTGATCGCGCTGGCAACATCTGAAGTTGTGGAGGCTATCACTCGGGCTGAGAAGGTGGAGGCGTTAAAGCCATGCTCTGCATATAAGATCATGGTTTTGTCAAAAATTTCCACCAGCTCTTTAGGGGGAATCTCGTTAAAACACATTTTTAAGAAATTTTCTGAGTAGGATAAATTGTTGTCTGGAGGGATAGGCTGTAATTTGTTCCTTAAACGGTAATGAGCTGATACAAAAACAGGGGCGGCGGCTAAAAATCTAAGAGCTTTTTGCTTTCTTTCTTTTGTATCTTGATCCCACACATAGCCTTTGGCTCCCCAATAACTGATTAAAGTTCGTATAGCGTCCATAGGGTGAGCGTCTTTTAAGCTTTCCAGCAAGTAGGTGATGTCTTTATCTAAAAAGGGGCGTTTTTTTCTCTCTTGTTTTTCAAACTCTTCTTTTTGGCCTTTAGAGGGAAGTTCTCCCTCCCATAACAAATAAACCACTTCCTCAAAAGCGCAATGCTCCACTAATTCAGTTACAGGATAGCCTCTATAGAGCAGTTCGCTTGTTTCAGGTATAACCTTTGAAATTCGTGTCTCATCAACAACGACACCCGCTAAGCCTTTTGAATTTTTATCCATTATGAACTCCTTTTAAGTATGAATATTGTTTATATTTTTTTTTATGTATTTTCAAGTTTATTATAAGGGTCTAGCTGTAAAAAGCGTTTTTTGAGTTTTTTTTAGTTAGTTCTTGCTGGAAAAGCTTGTTATTATGCTGATCCTGTTTGAAAATTCGGGAATTATATATTTAATTTTACATAAAAAGCCTTTAAACTAAGGAAATATAAGGAGTTTCAGACTGTATGACCCAGAAAAAAATAAAGTTACACTGAAAAGAAATGTAAAAAACTTCTAAAAAACAAGCAAGTAAAGGGAATAAAGCGAATAAAGCGAAATCAAGTCTATAATTCCCGAAAATTTAGTATGGCTGTTCCGTCTTTCCCCCCAAAATCTGCTAAAAAAGACTTGGTGGAAAAAAAAACAGAAATCCAAAGAAGCTTCTAAAAATAAACTTCAGGATATTTTTAGGATAAATGAGAGTGAATTTCGGTCTATTTTCGGATTAAATACTCTTAATACAGCTTGCTTATATATAAAAAACCTAATATAACAGCTCTTGAAATTGCAGAGAAATTATCGGTGATAGGACACTCTGCAGAATCTTATATCTCACAATTAAAAACCAACAAGATCATTAAAAAGCTGGGCTCTAAAAAAACAGGCTATTGAAAGGTTATTAAAAAATAAATCAATATAAAAGGAGAAACTAAAAAGAGTCTTTTAAAGACTCTCTCTTTGGAGTTACAACAGGGAAAATAGCAAATTTTTCTTTAGACTTTGCCAAAGAACATATCTAAAAATATATATGGAGTTTTTTGAATCAAAAAAACCTATGCTATTGGTATTTTCTAAAGGTATCTATAAGACTTTGAAAGCTGGTAGGACGGTATTTTTTAAAGCCTTCTTCATCTACAAAAATAAAAGCCCATTGGACAGACCAACCGCTTTTAGACACATCCGAGCAAAACTGTTTAAGACGCTGTATTTTCAATGGGTCGTTTAAATCTTCACGCCCTTTTGTTTCTACGACATAAATCTCATTTTCTGATTTTTGGACAAGAAAATCGGGGAAATAATTTTTTAAGTTCCCCTCATGATTGACATAATCCATCTTAAACCCAACTGCAAGATAGTTTTTTGTATAAGATACAATGTCATCACAATTATCCAGAAAAGAGGCAAATTCCAATTCTAAATTATTGTCCCCAACAATTTTATTAAAAACGCTCTTTTTTGGAGATAAAAATCCTCGCTCTTTTATTACAAAAGGTTTTGTTTGAGTTAAGCTAATAGGCGCGCTTTTTATGTTTATTTCTGACTTTTCATGTAAAGTCAAAGAATTGATTTCTTTTTTAAAAATATCAATAATAAGCTTGATTATATGAGGTTCTGATAAGTTTTTGATAGTATCTATATTTTCTAAATTAACAGCTTGTTTAAAAAGATATTTTTTAACAAACTCTTTGACCTTTCCATAAATAATCTGGTATCCGCTTACCAGTTTTAACT
>JAPPIY010000235.1 GCA_026914095.1 Oligoflexia bacterium | reverse complement strand
ACATTAGATATTCTGTCTGTCTCAATTAAATAAGCTACTACTAATTCAATAGAAAAAGAAGATAATTCCAACTCTTTATAGTTTCTCCAACTTTTTAAAATATGAACAATATAAGTAAAATAAGGATTTTTATTTTTTAGCCTATTTATAAAATCCAACTGTTTATTAACACTCGTTTTAAATTCACCAGAATTTAGTCTTTTACGAGGCTGTCTTCCATAAGTTGTATTTCCTTTTTCTGGGATAAACGGCACTATATCAATCTCGAGACCAGAACCCTTGAATACTACACCAACAGTCTTTTGACCATCAGTAAAGTCTGACTCTATTTTGTTAGGATATGCCTTGCATAACACCTTTATAATTTCGCTTCGTAACTCCTCAGCATCAAAAGAAGTACTCTCTTCAATATTTAAAAAAAATACCATATCTACATCAAGGGGGTAATCTCCCTTTGGTGCTAATGCAGTGCCTTTCTTCCATGAGCCTGCTTTTCTTACACTTGTCACTTTAGTATTCTCTATATCATTTATAGCTTTGGAGACTTTATCTTTTAAATTATCAACCTGCTGGGTATAAGACAGTTTTTTGTCTCTAGTGAGCTTAATCTGATTTACATAGTTTCCTAGTTGTTGGTTTGTATATTCCATTAAATTCCTTCCTCTATAATACTAATAGAAATTATGAACATCATATTTTATATGATAAAAAATAAAGCCTAAATTTCATCAAATCAAACTTAAAGTGATTCTTTATGCTTTGCATTATCTAAAAATAATTAACCTATTCTTGTTCTATTTATTTAAAGACTCTGGTTGAGTGTAGCCTGAAAGTATGAGGGAAGGGGGGCATTTATTAAAAAAGTTTGCTCAAGGATATTTTCAAGTGGTTTATTTTTTTATTCCTGTTCACCAGCTCTTCTTAAAACAATAAAAGCTTCTTTTAATTCTTGAGAGACAGAGCTGGCAGGCTCATTTAAAACAAGTTTTTGATACTCATCCAGAAAATTCATTCTTATTCTGTAAAACAAATAAAGAAAGTGTTTGATAAAACCTATGCAATCTAAAATAGCAATCTCAACTCCGGTTGAGGAATAGCTTTTTTTTGCAAATTCAAGAACAGTGTCTTTTACAGGTTCTGTGGTAATGAAAATATAATTATTCAAATGAGACGACTGTTTTATTTTTTCCAAAGCTATATTGATATTTCTTAGAGCAGGAGTTAAAAAAGCAGTTGTTGCATTACAAGGTAATTCATATTTATTTATAAAGTTGGATAAATATTTTTCGTCATAAGATCTTCCTGAGAAAGTATCATCTCCTCCAATTTCAGTGTATGGCTTTCTGACATCTACTTTTGGCTGATGAATCTTAGCAAGGAGACATGACATTAACAGTCTAACAGCCGCTCTATTGGTTGAACACCTTGCTACATAATCTACTTTTTGAAATACAGTGGAATCAGAGATGCCCTGGCTTTTTAAACGATTCTCCGCTGACTTGTATAATCTTTCCAGAATTTCAACACATTTCTTTTCAGTTGTCATAATGTTAGCTCCAGTTCACTAAAATCTTTTTGTGTATTTTCATTATCAGAGGAAGCTCTGACTTCCATTATTTTCTGAGGATCGTAATTAGTCCATAAGCTTTCTATTCTCATATCTTTTGTAGAGTGAATAGTTTTTTTCGGACCTGTGGTTTTAAACCATTTTTTTTCTGGATAAAGCTTATTCATAAAATCACAATCATAGTTGCTGATAGCGACAAACCCTTCTACAGAGTTTAAAACTCTGGCCAGTTCCCTATGATCTTGATCATTCATTTCATTGGAGTAAGCTTTTGCATCTCCTCTTGTTTTGTGGATATAGGGGGGATCACAATAAAATAAAGTTTGAGGAGAATCATAAAGCTTGATTACTGCAATAGCCGGTCTGTTTTCTATTTGGACTCTAAGCAACCTTTCAGCAATATCAGAGAGCGTGCTTGTCCCACCCAACCACCGGGAGATAACTCCCGACATATTTCTCCTTGAGGTGTTTTTACAGTTGGCCCAACGGCCAAGGGATGCAGTTTGAGCTAAACCTGTTCTTACTTGTCTTGCGCGAACATAAAATCGCCTGGCTCTTTCAAAATCACTTAAATCAGAGTTTATTTCACAAGACTGAGCAAATTCTTCTCTGGAAAAAGGTGTCAAACTTACAGCTTCAACCAGTCTTTCTTTTTCACTTCTGAGAACCCTAAAGAAATTGACAACCTCTCCGTCTAAATCATTATAGGTTTCAACTTTTGAAGCTTCCCTGTTAAGCAACACAGCCCCAGAACCGGCAAAAGGCTCACAATAATGATGACATTTAGGCAGTAGGGGAAGAAGCCAATCTAAATGGCTGAATTTTCCCCCATACCAACCAAAGGGAATCAATTTTTTACCTTGAAGAGTGGTAATTGGAGAGGGTTTGTTTTTACCCACAGCGAAGTTTCCTTAAAAAATTTAACACTTACCAATAATAATGTAACTTTTTAATTTTTTTCAATGACTTTTTAAGTTTTGACAAGATAAATATGCAAGAGGGAAATCTGGAAATGTTTATACAATAAAGTTGCTTCTTCTTAAAATTATTGCAACGCATTAAGAATTTAGTGAAATAGGAGATATGTTGAGGTCATCTTATTTCCTTGTTGATACTTTTTATTTTTTCCCGCCAGTTCGCGCTCATAACCTGTTATAACCGCTGGCAACCTCTGGAGCCTGTTTATAACCTGTTTGTTCTTTTAGAAAGAGAAGTTGTTTCAAGAATAACTTTTGAAAAATCTATCAATATTTTATTTCATAAAAAATTATTTTTATTTTTTTCTTTGCTTTTTTTTATTCCTTAGTTTTACATTTCAGCAGTTAAAGGTTTAAAGCCTCCCCATGTTGAGTTTGTTTAAGGAGGAAAAGAGTTATGAGCATTTTTGATAATTTGACAGTTATTTCTTTTTTACTGGCTGTCTTTCTTATTTTCTTCTCTAACTTTTTATATCAAAAACTGATGACTTCTCTTGGAGACATTGAAGAGTTGAAAAGGTTTAAAGAAGAATCTTTTGATCTTATTAAAAATCTTGAAGCACGAATTTACGAATATAGAATAATCACAGAGAAAACAGAACAGAATCAAAAAGACCTGAAGGAACATTTTGAAAGACTGAATGACAGCTTTCAGGCTTTAAAGCGAACAGCCACAGAGCTTCAGTCTGCTCATCAGACTAAAAAAGCCATGTTGGATTTTATGAAGGGTTAAAAAATATTTTTTAATTGTGTTTAAAAATTTGGATTTCAAAAAAAGAGAGGAAAAAGTTAAAGACTAAACAGAACAAAAAAAAGAGATAAGATATTAGGTTTTAAAAGCAAGTGCCAAAGTTTGTATTGCAAAAATAAGTTAAAGAGGTGGGAAATGTCTGAGAGAAAAGAAGAGATATTTAAAGAAAACAAGTTTTACTCCGCTATAGGCATCAATCAAAATCTTTTTAAACAAAAGACTTTGGAAAATAAAAAAGTTTCTGTTCCAAACCCCACAAAAAGAGATTTGCTTCTTCTTGAAACTCTGGAAAACTATGGAGTGCTTTCTACACAGCAAATAAGAGAGCTTATTTTTAAAGGCATCAACACCAGAACAGTTTTAAGAAGACTAAGATTGTTAAAGCAAAGAGGCTTTATTTATTCCTCTGAGGGTCTCCCCAATGGCACTCTAGCTTGGGTTTTAAGCAAAAGGTCTTCTAAGCTGTTTAAACATGATATGGAAACCAAAGTTATAAACAAAAACACCTTACAGCATGATGTGGCTGTTTCCTCCCTCAGAATACAGCTTGAGAGGCTTAAAATAGCAGAAAACTGGACATCAGAGCATATTTTGAAGAAAGAAGTCATAAAGTCCCATTATGAAGACAGAAGAAACTCCTCCAGTTATATGGATGAGTCTCCCCTAGTCCCGGACAGCCTATTTATTACAAGACATGAGGGGGAGATGAAGGCTGTGGCTTTAGAGTTGGAGTTAACACTGAAATCCAAGGACAGATATAAAAAAATATTTTCTCAATATAAGGAGAAGAAAAAGATATGGTTTGTTTGGTATGTGGTTTTAACCCGCTCGGCAGGGGAGTCTTTATCTAAGCTGTGGGATAAATATGCGATATGGGGGGACTGTCAGTTTGCTTATTCTACACTGGAGGAGGTGTTCAAATATGATTTTAAACTGCCAGAGCCAAGAGATGAGGATTTAAGAGAAACCAATAAAAGAGAAGAGAGGGAAAAATGGCTTTAACAACTAAAAAAATGGGGAATTATATACATGACTAGCCAAAAAGCTCTAAAAGCCTTTAAATATATTGACTGACATCCGTTCTCCTCAAAGTTTCTAAATTCCAAACCTCCCAATCCGTTCTCTTACTGCCCCCTTTTGGACAAATCAAAATTTTGTCAATAATGTAAATACCATCATTGCAACCGTATATCTTAACAGGCAAAACAATTTTAGGTTGCTCATAAAAACCATACCATATTTTGACAGTCCTGTATTTTGTCTTTATCTTCATATACAAGTCCAATAAGTGTCTGCTTCTGTAGCGTTTCAGGACTTGTCTTTCTAATTGAGCAATTATGTCATGATTTTGATTAAGATACTTTGTTGTTGGCTCTGGAACAGCAAATACAAAATCAGGTCCAAATAGAGAGTTGATACACGGAGGGAAAGAACACACTTTCGTAATCTTAGTAAACACCCCCTCCAAGTGTTTAGAAATGCTACTCTTTTTTAGGCGCTTGTCTTTATTCAACCACACCCAAACCTCTACCGTATATGTTTTTAATGCATCATCTTCTGAAATACTTTTGGATGACTCTATGGTTTGAGTTCCTTCATCACTTTGCGCTCTACTTTCACCTTTGGAAATATCACCACTGTTAGAACTTGCGCCTACACCATCACAAGAAGAAATCAAACAACCAAATAACAACAGAATAAAAAACCTTATAAACATGGTACCTCCTTATTTTAAAACCTTTATAGGTTACCCCCCCCCCCTCTCTTACTTGTCAAGCCTTTAAATTCAAAAGATGACGCTTTTTCTACTTGTGCCAAAGTTTTTCAAGTCTATTACATTGAATTTGCGTTTTCCCGTTTATATGCCAATTCCATGAAGGAAGCTCTTCAAAACAGGATTCTTGTAATCAATCAAAATACCTAGTGAGATGCTAAACTATAAGTTTTAAGCTACCTTTAAAGGCTGTTTCTTAAATTGGTTGGGAATGCCCCAATTTTAGCTTATTTAGAGAAAAAAGCCTTTTATTTACAAGGGTTTTGAGGTTTTTTGGAAAAAATACCTATAGTGTAATAG
>JAPPIY010000088.1 GCA_026914095.1 Oligoflexia bacterium | reverse complement strand
GAGCATGAATTTGTGGAGCGAAAAGACGGTTTTTCAAATTTTGTTAAAAAATACCAATTGGGTTTTCAAAAAGATAAAATTTGGACAATGAATCAAGGATTGATGTATTCTGCTTTAAAAAATAAAAAAATGGATATGATTATGGCGTATTCAACGGATGGAAGAATTAAAGCTTTTGATTTAAAAACTTTGAAAGATGACAAGCATTTTTTTCCGGCTTATGAAGTGGCTTATTTAACCCGATCTTCTCTTTTAACTCAATATCCAAAAATAAAGAAAGCTTTTAAAGATTTAGAGGGAAATATCACAGAAAAAGAAATGATTTTTTTAAACAATCAGGTGGATCAATTAAAATATGACAGCTCACAAACAGCGAGAAATTTTTTAATTAAGAAAAATCTTTTGGAAGATAATATTCAGAATTTAAAACAACAGAGCTGGCTGGACTATTACATTTCTAAAAAAGATTATTTTTTTAAAATTTTTTATGAGCATTTATTGCTTATTTTTGTCTCTTTATTTTTTGCTTTATTAACGGCTATCCCTATTGGCTTATGGGCGAGTTATAGTGTTAGGGTAGAGAAAATTGTTTTTTTGATAGTGAATACTCTTCAAACTGTGCCCAGTTTGGCTTTGTTGGCTTTATTCATTCCTTTTTTAGGAATTGGCTTTTTGCCGGCGGTTGTCACTCTATTTATTTACTCTCTTTTGCCTGTGATCAGAAATACTTTTGAGGGGATTAAGAATATAGACAGAGTGTTTATATCCGCAGGGGCGGGAATCGGTTTAAACAGCCGACAGATTTTAAGATATGTTCAAATTCCTTTGGCTTTGCCAATGATATTAGCGGGAGTGAGAACCTCTGCTGTGATAGTGGTTGGGACAGCTACTTTAGCCGCATTTATAGGGGCGGGAGGCTTGGGAGACCCTATCTTTAGAGGAATTGCCACTTTAAATTCTAAACTGATATTTTTAGGGGCGGTTCCCGCCTGTCTGTTGGCGGTATTTATAGACAGACTGCTTGCCTTTTTAGAGGTTGTAATCATCCCTAAAGGTTTGAAGTTAGAAAAAAATATTAAATCCATCACTTTAAAATGATGCAGGATTGGTGTATATTGCTTAAAAAACTGGATTTTATGTTTGTGATGACGAATTATTTAGCTTTTTCTACAGGTTTTAGAATTAAAATTTAGGACTTACATCAGAGGACTTATGAAAATTTTAAATGGCAAACTTTTAAGTGAAAAGATTTTTAAAGATATTTTTAATGAAGTCCAAGACTTAAAGAAAAATTACAATCTTATTCCCGGTTTGGCTGTCTGTTTAGTGGGTGATAATCCCGCCAGTGAAGTTTATGTGAGAAATAAAATTAAAGCTTGTGAAAGGGTGGGATTTTATTCTGTATTAAAAAAGTTTCCCAGTGATATTTCTAAAGAGAATTTAAAAAAAGAGATTTTAATGTTAAATGCGGATAAAAACATTCATGGCCTTTTAGTTCAGCTCCCTTTGCCAAAAGGGCTTTATGAAAAAGAGGTTTTGTCTTGGCTGGATCCTCTAAAAGATGTGGATGCTTTAACCTTGGAAAATAAAGCGTTGTTGTGGCAAGGGGCGCCAAGAGTCGTTCCCTGCACTCCTAAGGGGATTATCAGCTTGTTAAAACATTATGAGATTTCTATAAAAGGAAAAACGGCGGTTGTCGTGGGACGGAGTCAAATTGTGGGTCTTCCTATGTTTCAACAGCTTTTATCTCATCAGGCAACTGTCACAGTTTGCCACTCACAAACAAAAAACCTGTCTGAAGTTTGCCGTTCAGCAGATATTGTTGTGGCTTGCGCTGGTGTTAAGGGCTTGTTGTCTAAGAGGGATTTTAAAAAGGGCGCTGTTGTTGTGGATGTGGGCATTCACAGGGTGGATAAAAAATTATATGGTGATGTTGATACAGAAGGCTTGAAGGAGCATTTGTCAGCTTTGAGCCTCGTTCCCGGCGGGGTGGGGCCTATGACAATCGCCAGTCTTCTTGAAAACTGTCTGGAGATTGCCAAGCTGAGTTGTTGGAATAAAAGATAAGGATATAGTGATCCAGTTTAGGTTTTCCAGTCTGACCGTCGTTCCCCGCGTAAGCTTGTTCCCGTGAAAACGGAGGAGGAGCAGGAATCTCTCACTAAAACCTGATCACTATATATGGCTTTAAAAGAAGATTCTATTAGATGTTATTATAAACTCTATTTTATGGCTACTTGGTCAAAATTTATATATAAATAGGTAAAGTAATACTGGGCTTAAATTTGAAACAAGCTTAAGGTCTAGTTTTGATAAACTAATTTAACTCTACAAATTGACTATTTTTTAAAAATGACGCAGTTTGAAATTAAACCAAGACAAAAATCAAGAATTTTGTTATTACAATTCAAGAAATGAAGATAGGGTTTATCCCATTTTAAAAATAAAATACTAAAATGCAAGCTATCAAGTTTATTGAGCAAAATACCATATCACCGTATAAGGAAATGCTAGCTTATGAAACTCTATGGGCTCTTAAAAATATTAAAGAAAAAAAATTAACAGAGTATTTTAACAGTTACACCCCATCTGAAACCTTAAAAGAAATTTCAAGTCAAAGCCAATCCAATTTATTTTTATCAAATGATTTTTCTGTTCAAATTACAGATAAAGTAAATGAGTTCTTAGATACTTTGCTGAAAAATAATTCAAAATAATTTTCAATAGTTGTTAATAAAAACTTTCAATACCCTAAAAGCCTAATAAACCGTAATGTCGGTTTGTTTTACTATAAAGGTCATTTAGATTTATTACAAACTAGATGTATTGCAATAGTAGGATCAAGAAAAGCATCAGAAAATGGCATGAAAAGAGCTGAAAAATTATCCAGAGAGTTAGCTCAAGAAGGTTTTACTATTGTTTCAGGTTTAGCAAAAGGGATAGATGTAACAGCTCATCAATCAGCTATTAAAAATGATGGAAAAAACAATTGGGGTTATAGGAACGCCTATCAATGACTATTACCCAGAAGAAAACAAAGAATTACAAGATGAGATTGCAGAAAATTTTTTACTTATTAGCCAAGTTCCTTTTTATAAATATGCTACAGAGCTTTTTCCTCACCGTAAGTTTCATTTCCCCAGAAGAAACAAAATAATGGCTTCAATATCAGAAGCTACTGTTATAGTAGAAGCTGGAGACACCAGCGGTTCTCTTATTCAAGTTAGAGAATGCTTTAATCAAGGAAAAAAATTATTTATATTAGATTCTTGCTTTCAAAATCCAAAAATTAAATGGCCTGCAAAACATGAGGAAAAAGGTGCTATTAGGGTAAAAAGCACAAAAGATATATTAAAGTTTCTTTAAAAAATGAATGAAAAATTATGGAATAAAATTGATAAACATAACTGTCCTTATTATATAAATCCTGATGATATTTGTGCTTATGCAAGAGAGTATATATTAGGTAAAGGATACGAAGGCGGACAGACAAATTCTGATATTTTAAACTTTAAAAAACCTCCTAATAAAAAAGGCAGACGATATCGTCAAGAAGCTATTTTAAAGTTTAAACAAGATATTGAAAAACTGTTTCAGCCAATAGAAAAAAAGAAAAAACTATAATGTCAATTCCAAGCTCAAAAGCAAAAGACGATCCTAATTATGACCGTCGTTTTGAAGATTTGTTTGCTGAGCTAAAAAAAGCAATGTCTAACTTAATTATTGAAACTCCTATTATAGTTAAAAAAACAATACTAGCTTCCCGTCACATGAAACACAGACTAAAACCAGAAGATCTTAAACAAAACTATACATGGAAAGGCTTTAAAACAAACCCTAAGGGATTATTTATTTTTGATGATACTATAATTTCTGGATCACATTTTAGAGCTGTATCCGAGTTTCTTAAAGATAATGGATATAAAGGTAAAATACTCGGTGTCTTTTGGGCTAAAGCAAAAGAAGACTATGAAGAATTGTATAATTACTAAAATAAACAAAATGTATTAGCTTTGTCTCTTGAGAGCCCATTTTCCTAGCTTTTTTGAATAAGTATCAATGCTATGATCTGTTATAAGTCTTTTTGACTTATCAAAAAAACGGTACGGATTAAATACCGATCTATATCTATATATTTTTGTCCAAAAATCTAACTGATAACGCAAAACAGGATTTTTTTCAGTCCCTACTAAAAAACTTCCATAACCAATATGGCGATACATTAAAGAGTCTTTAATTATTGTTTTGATACTATTATCTATATTTTTAGGAAACCAAACTTCTAATTTTAGAATAGTGACAACCCATTTAATTAGTTTATAAATGATTTTAGAAATATAGCTGATTATAGGGTTCGGCATATGGGGAACAATATCTAAATCATTTACTATTCTATATAAAGGTGTTTTAAGTTTTTCTTCAACTTTTTTTGTTCCAATAGGAGGAGCTCCAAAAGTATAACAAGCTCCTGAACTATCGTTAGAAAAATATCTTACGGCTATTGTTGCTAATGCACCACCAAGAGAATGACCTGTAAAAAAAAGTTGATAGCCCTCAATTTGTTTTAAGCTTTCTTTAATAGAGTCCTTAACTAAAGAGAATGCATTCCAAAAACCTGAATTGACCTGCCCAGATAAAAACTCTGCTATAAGTAATAAGAGCAAAAAATCGGCTAGGAATTAGGGGCTTTTAGAAGGCTCTTTTATTTAAAAAACGCCGAGGCGCCGAATACCGAACATCTTAAAAGCCCTTTCTCAGTATTCATTTGGAAGGCTTTTTTGCAGGAGTTATATACGTGCTAAGCATAAAGAGCCTTCAAACTAAGGAAATAAAAAATTTTGATTGGTTTATCTGGGGAACAAATGAAGATAAGATATTAAAACCAAAAAGAAATTAGAAATAGCCTTCTAAAAAAAGGAAAAAATAAAGGAATAATGCGGCGCCAAGTATGATGGTGATCAGGTTTTGAGTTTTCCTGTTTTAGTTAGAGATTCCTGCCCCTGTTTTCATGGGGACAAGCTTACACGGAATGACGGTCTGATCGGAAAACCTAAACAAGATCAGTATGCCTTTGCGTTTGAAAAATTTATCCTTTGTTTTCTGCTGAAAGACTGAATTTTTGTAAAAGCATATTCTCGCGACAGCTTGTCTGCGGGAAGCCTGTCCTCGCGAAAGCGGGAGCAAAGGCGAAAGTTTTTAGAAAAGACTCCAAAACTCAGATAAGATCGGTATAATCCAATGGGTATGAAAACAGTTCAAAAGCTCTTCAAAGTTTGTTTGTATTGGATTTTGCTCTTTCCTTGTTTTTCTATAGCGCTTGAGGAATCTGACTTGTCCTTTTTGTATGAACTGTTGAAAAAAGAGGAGTTTTACAC
>JAPPIY010000267.1 GCA_026914095.1 Oligoflexia bacterium | reverse complement strand
ATTCTTGATATTGTCCCGGCTTATTTTTAAATCGCTTAAAGCAATCGTATTCTTTTCCTTCTTTAACTTCTGCTGGATTTGTTTTAAAGATAAAAACTCTTTTGGAAAAGACTGAACAACAGCTCCGGCTTTTGAAATGGCTTTCTCCTCCCATTGAGACAGTTCAAAATGAGGGGTTAAATCCGCGCGAATAGAAAAATCAAAGTTTCTTTCTGTCCAGCAGGAAACTAAAGTCAAAACCCCTGATAAATAACTGATGGCAGAAAGCAAATCCTGTTTTTTAGATTTTGCGCTCTCTAGCTCCATAGACAACAGAGTTTGGCCTTTGAAAATGCAATCCCCTTCTGAAAAATAACCGATTATTTTAGAAAAATCCTCAGAGCTTAAACTATTCTGCAAATAACTCAAACCAAAAAACAAGCCATCTTGCTCACTTTGAATAAAGTCTTCTGAATAAGCTTTCTCACAAGGTTGAAAAGAATTTGAAAGCAGTTCCAAAATTTAATCTCCAATGATTTTTTTAATCTCTTTTTCCACAATTGATTTTATAATTAAAGGCAATTGCGCTCGGACATATTGAGAAATTTCCTTTTCAATCAATTGTTTAAATTGAGCGCTTTCTTTAAAATCCTCTAAAGGCTTTTGCAGAATGCTTTTAACGGAATCCCCTTTTAAAACACCCGCCACCGCATCCTGGGCATATTCCGCCAGAGTCTTTTCCATCAATTTTTGAAATTCCAAGCTGTCCTTATATTTATTAAAAACTTGCAACAGATCCTTTTTGCCAAAGGACTGTTGCTCTGGTTTCTTTCCTGCCGCCGGAGAGCTTTTAATAGCCATAGGAGCCAGATCATTTTGAGTGTTTTCATCAATATTTATATCTTCCTTATTAAATCGTCCTGCCTTCATAGCTTTTGAATCTATTTCTTGAGAAGAGCCAGAACCTTGCTTTTCTGGAATAACCGCCCCTGACTTTAAATTAGAAGGAGCAGAGGTCAAACCTGTCGCTGTTTGAAACCCTTTGCCAGTCGCTTTTTCTAAATTGACAGGCTTTTCTGGAGAAGAAACAGATTTTTGTTTCCTCGCGCTAGTTTCTTTTGACTTTGGCATAGGAGAATCAAGCTTTTGCGGGATCGTTTTTGTCGTAAGAGCTGTCCTGTCAGTTAGAGTTGTCCCCACTGTTTCAACTTTTGAGTGGAGATTGGGGGAGCTTTTTTTTGAAGAGTCAGGAGCTTTCGCTGTTGCGCTCTTGTTTTTTGAGCTTAGAGAAGAAGAAACAGCAGAAGTTAAACCTGTCGCTGTCTGAAAACCTTGGCCAGTCGGTGGATTTAAACTGGAAGAGGAGCTGTCTTCATTGGGATCAGGAAATTCTTCCGCTGACTCTATTTCTTCAGGTGAAGGCATTTTGAACAAGCCCGTTTTTTCTATTAAGTTTTCTATAAAACTTTTTGTTTTATCTTCAGTCTTTTCCTGATTTTCTGCAGTCTCTTTTTGTTTTAACGGAGAAGGAGCCGGCTGGCTCTGCTCCTGTCTTTTTTCCTCTTCACTCTTTGGAAATTTTAAAAAGGAATGAAGGACGGAATCTTTCAGTTCTGGTATAAGCTCTGCGCAAACATCTCTAACCTCTTTAGGATTGATAGGTTTTTTTACCCTATAAGGAACCTGGTCTTTAGAAAGACCAGAAAGCTCTTTTTCAGCAGTCTGCCGATAAAGCAAGACAAAGGGTACAGGATGAAACTGCTCTTTAGCTGTATAAATGAGAGCTTGATCCCCTTGTTTGATGTCCCAATCTACAAAAACAAGACTCGGTTTTTTATCATGAAATTTTTCAAGATACTCTTTTAAGCTGTCAAAACGATGCGCTTGGACTGTATAGTAATAGAGGCAGTGTAAAAGCATCTTGTGAATAATTTCACTTTTATCTATCAAAGCAACATGAATGCCCAAAATTTTTCCCTCTTGTTTTTTTAAACAAAAACTATATAATATACATGACATTTAAAAGGGGATTTTGCAAGTTAGCTGGACCGCAATTTTTAAAAAAACCTAATAAATGAGGCTTTTTTCGTCTAGTTGCTTTTTTATGAGTGAGTTATGGCTTTACTAGAGGTTTTAAAATTTCCCGATCCTCGTTTGAGACACAAAGGTCAAATGGTGGAAAAGATCACACCAGAATTACAAGAACTGGCTCAAGATATGCTGGAAACTATGAAAAGCCAAAATGGAGTGGGTTTAGCGGCGATTCAAGTGGCTCAGCCAGTCCGCCTTTTAACAGCTGACACCAGTTCTGAACTTTCTGACCCCTCAGAAGAAAATTCTCGCTATTCCACTTCAGAGCTAAAAAAAGATTTAGTGGCCCATATCAAACAGCCTCTGATTTTATTCAATCCAGAAGTCATCAAAAAAGAAGGTCAAGTGATCTTTCCTGAAGGCTGTCTCAGTTTCCCCAGCTATTTTGCAAAGATCAAACGAGCCGAAATTGTAGAAGTGAAAGCTTTAAATGAGGAGGGACAAGAAGTTCTAATAAAAACAGATGGCCTTCTTTCAATCTGCCTGCAACATGAAATTGATCATTTAGACGGCAAGCTCTTTATTGATCACTTAAGCCCTATAAAATCGCAGAGGCTTAAAGAAGAGATTAAAAAAAATGGCTATCCTGATAAAAGCGCAACCGCTTAATAACTTGTGAAACAGTTTCCTTTCATTTTTGCAGGCAGTTCTGATTTTTCATTGGATTGTTTAAAGCTTTTAATAAAAAATCCCCAATTAAAACTCAAAGCTATTATAAGCCAGCCCGATCGTCTCAAGGGGAGAGGATTAAAAAAACAAAGCTCAGCAGTGGCCGGTTTTGCTCTTTCAAAAGATATTCCTCTTTTTAGGCCGAAAACAAGCCAATCCATTGATTTTCTAAATAAAATTCAAGAGCAAAATTGTAACTTCTCCTTTGTTTGCGCTTATGGACAAATTTTACCCTTACATTATCTTAAATTGTTTCCTAAAGGCTCTTTAAATCTACATTTAAGCCTTTTGCCCCGCTGGAGAGGAGCGGCCCCTGTTCAGCGAGCTTTAATGGCCGGGGATCAAAAAACAGGAGTCTGCCTGCAAGTCATGGCTGAAAAACTAGATGCAGGAGATATTATCGCAGATAGAAAAATCACCATTAAAGAGGAGGACAATGCCAAAACTCTCTTTGAAAAATCTTTAAAAGAAACAGAAGCTTTATTGGAAGAAAAATTAATTCCTTATTTAGAAGGCAGAATCCAGCCTCAGCCTCAAGATTCCTCCCAAGCAACCTATGCCAATAAAGTTGATAAAAAATCAGCTCAAATCGTATGGACAGAATCCGCTCTCAAGCTGAATAATAAAATCAGAGCCTTATATTTAGGGCCTCAAGCCTTTTGCTTTTTAAAAGGAAAAAGGTTAAAAATCTACCACTCGCAGGTTATCAACCACAGTCTTTCCGACTTTTCTCCCGGAGAAGTTTGTCATATTGAGAAAGAGCAACTTAACATCGCTTGCGGATCTGGAGCTTTAAGCCTTTTAGAAGTGCAAAAAGAAGGAAAAAAAAGACAAGGAATAGAGGAATTTTTAAGAGGGCAAACCTTAAAATTAAAAGATACTTTTTATGAAAAACAAGCGGACGGCTTTTGAAAAACTTAAGCTCTTATACTGATCTGGTTTTAATTTTGAAATTTTTTTTAGAGATTCCCGCCCCCATTTCCACAAGGGCAGGCTTATGTGGAAGTTTCATCTTCCAGGGGAAGACAGAACAAGTCATACTGAATTTTCGGGAATTATAGGCATGACTTCACACAAAAAACCTTCAAACTAAGGAAATATAGGGGTTTCAGGCTGTTTGTCCAGAAAAAAATAAAGAGATAAATTTACATTAAAAAGAAATGCAAAAAGCTGATAAAAAACAAGCAAGTAAAGGGAATAATGCAAAATTAAGTCTATAATTCCCGAATTTTCAAATAGGATCAGTTTAAGAGCGCTCTATAAACCTGTGTTGCTCAATAAGGGCGTTTTCCGTAATTTGAAAATAAAGCCTTTCAATCAATTGATTTAAAGCGTCCCCCTTAGAAGAATTAACTGCTTCATCCGGATAGACAATAGGCTTTAAAGAAAGCTGATCCAGTGTATGGAGAGCCTCTTCCAACTCATCCAAACGCTCTATATAAACCGCCCGATTTGTTTTTAAAGCCGTTTGTTTTAACTGGTCAAAAGCGATACAGTATTTTTTATTGGTTGAATATTCTTTATTCATAAAAACGACTCTAGCTCCTAAAAAAAGACCTTCCAGCATATTGACAGGTCCAAAAATAAAGGCGGTATCTGCCAGAGAGTGCAGAACAGGAGTATAGCCTGTGAGATCATTAAAAAAAATAACTTTGTCTTGATCTTGAATCTGAAAAAGCTCTTTAGGGGAGAGCTGGCTTAAAAAAAGAATTTTATCAAAATTATTGGAAAGCGCGGATAAAAATCGACTCCTTAGATCTTCTGAAAGCCTTGAGTTGAAGTGTGAGGTGAGAAAAACCTTGCGAAAGCCGAGAGCTAGAAACTCATCCAAAATTTGAAACAGATCTAGAGACTCATCTTGTAAATCTTCATGTTTATAATTTAAATATTTTTCCGGAAGATAAAGAGAAAGCACACTGTTTTTTTCAAAAGACGGAAAAGATTTTTTATATTCATCAGGAATGCCTTTTTGAGAGCTGTTGGCCATTTTGAGCAAAACCATATCCACAATAATTTTATCGATGGATAGATATCTTTCAAAATCTTGTTCTGTTACAAATTTCACAGATTCCCGAATATCAAAGACTTTCAAAGGAATATGAACTTTTGAAGATTGGTTAAATGGATACAGAGAATCGTATCGGGTGTTATAGTTCCTTGTTATGCTCTTGGCTTTTGGAAATATCAGTTTAATTATTTTGATTAAAAAAACCTGCTGAATATGCTCTCCCTTATGGAAAGTTTCCTGTCCCAGATAAGAAAAATCAAAAGTAAGTCCTTTCCCGCTTTTATAGGAGGCTTTTAACTCTTTGACTCTAGGATGAGAAAGAATTCTTTTTTTTACATCCTCTGGAATAGGAGGCTTTGGATTAGTTATGTTCGGCCATTTAGAGTAAATGTTTTTTTTAGAATTAGAAGGTTTTTTAAAAACCTGCCAACAGCCTCTTGTCTCCTCAACCGGCGGGCTAAGAAAATGGACAGCTCTGGCATAAGGCAGATTTAAGCTTAAAAAAAGAAAGAATATCAAAAGGCGTATTTTTCCCATAAATTACCTTTTTATTGCTTGGTCTAATTGATAGAGTTTGAGCTTATATACAAGGTTCATGACAACTTAAGTTCTATTTGATAAGAGTTAAGTTGTTGAAATGACTA
>JAPPIY010000217.1 GCA_026914095.1 Oligoflexia bacterium | reverse complement strand
TGAGAGCTTTTAATCACAGGGGTTTAGTGGTTTTTAGACAGTGAGAGTAAACTATAAAAATGCCAAATTTGAGCCTTGTCTTTGTTTTGAGCTTTATTTATACGGCGTTAAGTATATAACTCCCGTTTTTATTTGCAAAAACTTAATAAACCGTGAAGAATGAAATTATGACAGAGTTATTTTTTCCCACAGACGAAAAGTCTATTAAACGGGAGAGAGAAAGAGCCAGCCAGCTTAAAAAAACCCAGTGGTGGAGGGAGAAACTAAAAAAAGGGATTTGTTATCACTGCGGAAAAAAATTTGAAATAAAGGATCTTAGCATGGATCATCTGGCTCCTTTGGCCCGTGGCGGGAAAACGGGCAAAAATAATGTGGTTGTTTCCTGTAACAAATGCAATAGTGAAAAATCTTTCAAAACTTTAGTAGAGTTAAGATTGAAAAAAATTTAAAAATAAGTTTTTAATCAGAAGTATGCCGACTATTACAAAAAGCAGCACCGCGGAGTATTTTGCAAAAAATTTACAGCAAGTGGGTTTTTCTTCAGCCACAAAGGCGGTTTTAACCACTTTAAAGGAATCCGTGGATAACTCTTTGGATGCTTGTGAAGAGGCTGGCATTGCTCCTCATATTAAAATACAAATCAAGAAGGAGGGGGCTGGCTCTTCTAAAAACACGGATTTGGTTTCTATTGTTGTGGAAGACAACGGCCCTGGGCTTGAAGAGAAAAACATACAGAGAGTGTTTGGAGAATATTTAGCCTCTTCTAAATTTGGCCGAGGGCGATGCTCCAGAGGACAGCAGGGAATAGGCATCTCAGCCGCTACCACCTGGGCTCAGCTCACGAATGCCAAAGGCGTTCATGTGATCAGCAAGACTAAAAGCGGTAAAAAAGCGATTTCTGTTACGGTGAATATGGATATTAAAAACAATAAGGGGATTTTAAAAAATAAACAGACTGTCTCTATTGATAAAAAACAGGGTTTAAAAGTGGAGTTTTTTATTGATGGGCGGGTTCAGCTCAACGGAGAAGGCGGGATTATTACTTATTTAGAGGGGACAGCTTTAGTCAATCCTCATTTAGAGCTGGAATACCAATTGTTAGATCAAGAGCTACGCAAAATACCCAGGGTGAGGGACTTTGTGCCAAAGGCCCCGCCGGCCAGCCTGCCCCATCCTCATACCATGAAATTAGGTGAATTTTTACAGCATGCCAGCTTGTATGGCCGAATCACTCTGAAAAAATTTTTAAAAACGGCTTTTTCCAGAATTAGCGATAGCAGTCTAAAAGAAATGATAAAAGCGGGCTTAAAAGCCGGTTTATTAAAAAAACCGCTAAAATCTATTGGAGAAAAAGACTACAAAACCATATTTTCTATCCTTCATAAGACAGCTTTGCCTAAACCTTCCTCTAAATCTGTTTTGTCAGTGGGGGAAGAGGGTTTGGCTGAAAGCATCCATCGCCTGGGGGATATTGACTTTTTCAGTGTGATTACAAGAAAGCCTAAAATTTGTGATTACAAATCTGTTGTGGTGGAAGTGGCTATTGCCAGACTCAATGTAACTGGCAGGGATGAGGACAGCATTCAACTGCTGAGATTCGCCAATAGAGTGCCTTTGCAATTTGATAAAGCCTCCTGCGCCATTACAAAGTCAGTGGAATCTGTGAATTGGCGGGCTTATGGCCTGTCTCAATCTAAAAAATCTCTTCCCACAGGCCCCTATGTTTTTGCCATTTCTGTTACCTCCCCTTTTATTAAGTTTAAAAACGCCTCTAAAGAGACCATTGACGCCAGTGAAGAGTTAGTGGAGGAGATTCGTCTGGCTTTAATGCAGGCGGGGCAAAAGTTAAAAAGACATATACGAAAGGAAAAAAACACAGCTGATTTGTTTAGAAAAAAAGAATATATAGAAAAATTTGCTCCTATTTTAATTCAAAAAATTAAAGATATTACAGGGGTTAATAAAAAAGCGATAGAAAAAGCGGAAAAAGGGCTTTATGCGATTCTCTCTAAAGACACCGCTCAAGCGGAAAAAGCTTTAGGGGAGGCTCAAAAGAAACTAGAAGAGCTAAAGGCAAAAAGAACAAAACGATTAAACATAGAGCAGGAGAAGGACAATGCCAGCTAAAAAAACAAACTTATTCAAAAACCGTCCGGCTAAGGACATTCCCAAGCGATCTAAAGATCTGTGTCTTGAAATGCTTAAAAAACTCCATCAAAAAAAACCGCCAACTCTTCAGGCCGTTAAATGCTCTTTAGACAACTCCCACTATGATCCTAAAAAGGGTTATTTAGTTCCTAAAGGAAAAAAAGTGTCTTCTGAGTTAAATGTGTCTTCGGTGCAGAAAATTTCAAGAAGCTTGTTTTTAATGGACATTTTGCTGGGGAATCTTCGCTCAGGTTCTGTGAATACAAAAAGGGAGCTTTACTATATCGCTAAAGGCTTGATTAAGTCAGACAGCTTTTACAAGCCTTTGGACTTTGAGGATCAAAGCGACAGCGACAGCATTATTGATTTTATTTGTGATATGTTTGAAGTTTATAGAGAAGAGATGAATTGCTTTGCCAATGACAGAGGCGGACAGACTTACTCTAAAAATTTAGTTGTGACAGAATATTTAGATGACGGCGAAAAAGCGGTTGTGGATTTAAGCGCATTGGGAACCACTCCTTTTCAGCCCAAAAACAAGCCCCAGCAGTTTCAATTAAAGCCAAAGAAGGGTAAAATTGATTACTGTTTGGTGGTGGAGTCAGAAGGCACAGCCAACACCCTAGTCGCTAACGGAATGACAAAAAGAAACAACTGTATTGTTATGGGAGCGCAGGGAGTCCCCAGCAACGCAGTGAGGGGGTGGTGCAAAACTATTCAAGATCAGTTAAAAACCCCTATTTATTTTTATGGAGATTTAGACGCTTACACTTTGCAAAACATTTACCGGACTTTAAAAGCGGGATCCGCCAGCAGTTTGATAAGGAACAGTGATTTTTCCGCCCCTAAAGTGTATTTTTTAGGTCTGCTCCCTGAGGATGTTAAAAAATATGATCTGTATTGCTACGAGGTTTCTGACAAAGATTTGAGTGAGGCTAGAGCTTTAAAAAAAGCGAAGGATGTTTTAAAAAATGATCCTTTTTTTCAAAACAAAAAGAATAAAAAATTGGCTCAGATTTTAAAATGGCTCATTAAGGAAAAGCGCCGTTGTGAACAGCAGTCTGTTTTTTCCACAAACCCCAAAAACCCCAGAGTGCTGGAAGAGTTTTTAATTGAAAAAATCAAGCGGGGCGCTTATATTTAATCGGGACTGTCCTCCAATAGGGCGCTAGAAAGGGCGCTGTCCAATCATTCAAAATCAATTCACTTTTAGACTCAGCCTAAAAGCTTAAAATGGAGGAAATTTTTTGGGAATTGTATATCAATCCTGTTTGAGTTTTCCTGATTTCTTATTCCGTCTTCTTCCAGAAGACGGAACTCCTGCTCAGCTTGTCCTCGCGAAAGCCTGTCCTCGTGGAAATAGGGGCAGGGAGCAGGAATCTAATTTAAAGCAGGAAAACCTAGACAGGATCGCTATATAATAGAAGCGGCGAGGGAGGTTTTAAAACTTTGGAATAGGGTTAAAATCAAATAGAACAACAGCTTTTGCCTCGTTGGTAACCGCTCAAGACTTTTTATAACCGCTAATACCCGGAAAATTGCGCAAAAAATTTTCTAAAGATGAAAATTTTATGTAGTTTTTTGATATATCCATAGTATAATTAAATTCAGAGGTGTTAAATGAATAAACCAACAGTTTCAGCTAGAGATGAAATTTGGAGCCTCATAAAAGAGACTCAGGAAAACTTAAAGGAAGTCTCTGTCAGCCAGAAAGAGGCAAAGCAGGAAATGAAAGAGCTTCGCGCCAGCCAAAAAGAGACAGATCGGCAGATACAAAAAATAGGGGGCCGATTTAATCAGCGTTGGGGAGCTTTAGTGGAATCTTTAGTTGAGGGGAATCTTGTAAAGGTTTTTCAAGATCAGGGAATAGATATAACACAAACTCATACCCTCTCCCAAGCGGAATGGAGGAAGCCTGGAGGTCTTGTTGAGAGGCGGGAGTTTGATATCATTGTCGCTAATGGAACAGAAGTTGTGACTGTGGAAGTAAAAACTACTTTAACTCCAAAAGATATAAATGTTTTTTTAGAAACCCTGCGGGATTTTAAAAAATATTTTCCAAGATATAAATCTGAAACAGTCTATGGAGCCGTAGCTTATCTATCTAGTGAGAATAAAGCGCATCTGCTTGCGGAAGAAGAAGGTTTATTTCTTATCCGAGCTACAGGAGACAGCGCCAGCCTTGCCAATAAAAAAGGCTTTAAACCAAAAGCCTTTAACTGAAAAATCTTTTTTTCTATGTTCCTATCCAGAAATGAAGCCCTCACTTTATCAAGATCTTAATTTTACTTATGAAAGCTAAAACATGTGAAAGCGGGCTTGCAGTTGTTTCATCCACCAGTCAATTTTATCCTTATTTATTTCTTCAGATAAAAAGCTCAAAACCTTTTTAGTTTGAAGGTTCTTTATGCGAAGTTAAGCGTGTAATTTTCATCACTCCCTGTTTTTAGGCTTTTAGAAAAACACAGCAATTGTTGTAAAAAAATCACTTGTTACAGCGATAGGATTTTATAAGTTTTTTAAAGAGCATTATTTTTTAAAGAGGCTTTTTGATTGGATAGAATTTAAAAAGAGAGTGAAAAACGGAAGTTTTTAGGTTAAAGATTTCTATAAGATTATTTTATGTAAATTATAAAAATTTAGCGCGAAAAGTCTTAAAAAAAACTTAATTTTACATTTCTTAAATTAAGAAAATTTATAAATTCACAAGTAATTTTTAACTATTTTTCAAAAAAGTATTATGAAGGAATTAGAAATGGAGGAGTTTATGTATAAAACTATCTTAATAATATTAAGCTTAAGTTTAATATCTTGTGTTGGGGATAAAACTGATTTGGGGAGCGTTTCTCCTGAAAGCCCCGGCTGGGAGGAGTTTGTTAAAGGACGCTGTATCAAAGATAAGTTTGTTCAAACCGAAGATGATAATGTCTATGGTTTAGAATGCATTGAAGGCAAGCAGTTGCTGATTAAAACTTCTGAAGAGGGAAGCTTGGTCTCAACCTCAGGAGTGGCTGACAGTGAAAAAGGTCTGACAATCAAGGATGTGGATTTTAAAAATAAATTCTATATCCCTAGAAGTTATACCATTTTGAAAGGTCAGTTGAGCGACAAGGATGTGCCTTTTTTATCGAGTTTTCTGCCTGAAGACGAGGAATTTAAAGGATCTTTAGGGAAAAAATACCGCATTATTTTTAAGGCCATGGGGAATCGCTTAGTTTTATTTAAAGCCTCTAAAAGCTGGGATGACTTGCCCGACATAGAGA
>JAPPIY010000324.1 GCA_026914095.1 Oligoflexia bacterium | reverse complement strand
ATTACAACAATTAGAATAATGAAGAAAACTTTATTGAAAAACATAAAAAAACATAATAAGATGTAAGAATGAAGGCTTTTTTTAAAATACTTCTTATTCTATGTTCTGTATTTCTTATTTCTTGCAATAAAAAGTATGCTGTTTTAGACCCCTCAGAGCCTATAGACATTCCACCTCAAGAAGATCCTTATAATCCAGAAAAAGACCTTCCAAAAGAAATGCGGATTGTTAGTGAATACACTTTTCCAAAGAGAGAGGAAAAGCTGGAATTTATTAACACAGATAAAGACTTGCATTGTTACGATAGTTTAATTGCTAACAATAGATATTCTGATGAGGATCTTATCCCTGTAAGGTTCAGACTATATAACAAAAATAACAAATTGATTCGTGAAAGTTTGCCCTTTACTTCTGGCAGAAGGTTCATTACAGAGTTGTTTAAAAAATATCCTGAAGATAAAACCGTTACAGTTTGGACTTATATTCCCTACCACAAAGACGGAGTGAAAATAAAAGCTGTCCTTGTAGATGATACAGGTAAAGATTTAAAAGTATTAGCAGAAAGAAGAGTGCTTGCTCCTGAAGAATTTAGAGAAGGAAGACTTTTTTATCAAGGCTGTTATAGACAAGTCGGTTTTGGCATAGAATAAAACCATATTTTTTCTTAATTATAAAAGGTTCAACGATACTTTTATAAAGCCTAGAACTTATGAAGATTCTTACAACACAAACAATCTTCCCTATTGGCCTTATAATTCTGTCAGCAATAGAGCTGTAGAAAACTTTAAATTTTCAAGCGACGGGTAGCTTATCAGCTGTTCAAGCTAGCCTTGGACATAGCTCAATCCGTATGACTAAAAGGTATGCCAAAGCAGTTGCCCTTTTAGATAAGGGCGTTGTTGAAAAGACCTCAAAGTTTTTTGGTATTTTTAACAAGAAAAAAATATCAAATTAGCTTTTGTTTTAATGGCTTTTGGAAAATCACACCCAAAATCACATCCAAAAACAAAGCTAGACTAAAAATCCTAAGTAATTTCAATAAGATAAAGAAATAAGAACGGATTTGAACACAATGCGACTGAAAGTCGCTGAGTGGCAAAACGCATATCCGAAATTTTGAGGGCTTAATTACAAGTTTTTTTTTTAACACTTGCTTTTATAAAAATAAAAATAGATTATTCCTAAAATGACCAGTCCTTCTTCCAAGTCTTATATAAAAATTAGAGGCGGCTTAAAACTGAAAGGCGAAGTGGAGGTTTCAGGCGCTAAAAATTCCATTCTGCCTTTATTATTTGCCAGTCTAGCCACTCAAGGAGAGCATCACTTTCAAAATGTCCCCCAGCTAAGAGACTTAAACTTAACTTTAAAAATGCTGTCTTCCCTTGGCTTGAGCTACAAACAGTCAAAACAGGAATTGATTATACGAAATACAAAAAAACCGAGCGGAAATCCTTGTGCTAAAAGCGCGAAATCTTTTAGAGCCAGCATTTTATGTTTAGGCCCTTTGCTGGCTGTAGGACAAACAGTAAAGATCCCTCTGCCAGGAGGCTGTGAAATAGGCTCTCGCCCCATTGATCTTCATATAGAGGGATTAAAAAAGATGGGCGCTAAAATTTTTATTAAAAATTCCTACATAACAGCAATAGCTCCTAAAAAAACCTTAAAGGCTTGCAAAATGAAACTCAAATTTCCCAGTGTAGGAGCGACAGAAAACTTGATTACAGCCTGCGTTTTAGCTCAAGGAATCAGTTATTTAGAAAACACAGCCTGTGAGCCTGAAATTCTGGATCTTATAAACTATTTAAAAAAAATGGGAGCTAAAATTGAGCAAATCAAAAAGAGACAGCTTAAAATAACAGGTGTTAAAAAATTATCTCCTTTAAAACAAGCTTACTCGGTCATACCTGATCGTATTGAGGCTGGGACATGGCTCATAGCTGGAGCTTGCACAAGAGGGGAAATTGCAGTGAAAAAATGCAAGCCTCAACACTTAAAATCTCTATTGGAAAAACTAAAACTAGCTGGTTTTTGTCTTAAATGGAGCTCTTCTGAAATTTTCTTAAAGGCGGGAAAACAGCATAAATCAGTTGATATAAAGACAGGAGTGTATCCAGCCTTCCCCACGGATCTTCAATCTCAATTTATAGCTTTAATGACAAGCCTTAAAGGAGCTTCTTCTTTAACAGAAACTATTTTTGAAAATCGTTTTCGTTATGTGGAGCAATTGAATCTGTTAAAAGCGGGGATTACATTTAAAAATCCTTCCCAGGTTTTAGTGAAGGGTCCTGTTTTTTTAAAAAAAAATAACATCACAGCCACTGACTTAAGAGCGGGCGCCGGCCTTGTTTTAGCTGGACTAATAGCTGAAGGCGTCAGCAAAGTTTATGGCCTTCATCATATTGAAAGAGGTTATGAAAACTTTGTTTCTAAACTAAAAGCTTTAGGGGCTGACATTCAGTTGCGCTCCGCTAAAAAGAAAGATAGACCGAGCCGGTTTGAGTTTTCAGGTTCCAACTAGACTCCCGCTTTCGCGGGAGTGACAAAAGAGAGGAAAACCTAAACAGGATTACCATATATTTAATCCAGCATAAAATTTTTTAAATGAAGATAAAGCTTAAATTTTTAGCCATTTCATAAAACTCTTCGGTTCTTATTTTTATGTTTCATAAAAACTTTAAAAATCCCTTATATCTAAAGGCTTTCATGACTTGTTTAGCTGTTTTAAGTATATAATTCCTATTTATTTACAACTTTACAGGTTATTTGATAAACTGATTCGTATGGATAAACTATGGCTGATAAAAGACAAAAAAGGGCGGATTTTTGGCCCCTACAATGAAAAAGAAGTTTGCTTTTATATTGAAGAAGGAGAATTTAAAGGAGAGGAGCTTTTTTCCAAATACCCTGCTGGAAAATGGAGTCCCTTATCAGCTCACCCTGTCTTTTATGAAAAACTGCTTGCTAAACTCAATAAGTCTAATTCCTCTGACTCCTCCCTATCAACAGAATCTTCTGAAAGCGAAAGTGAAAGTTTAAAAGAAGAAACTATAGAAGCCACCCGTATTATTCCTGCCAAGTCCACCCCTAAAAAAGGAAAAGTAAAAATAAAACTTTCTAAAGAATTTAAAAAAGAAATTTTAGAAGAAGAAGGAGAAGAAGGCTTCAGTGACATCATTGAAATGGAAAATGTAAATAAAAAATTTCTAGACAGGCTAAAACATTCTATAAAAACCCCAGCTCTGATTTTAACTGCTTTAATGAGTATCTTTTTCTTTGGTTACTTTTTCAACTCAGACAATACAACTCAAAAAAGAGGAGAGCCGTCGATTCGCCTGTTAGCCCCCAGCCAAAAAAGATCTTCTCTAACTCAAAAAGAAGCGCAGACTAAGGCAAAAACAGCTTTTGCGCTTTATACAAAAAGCACAGTTTCACACTATTTGAATGCTCAAAATCTTTATGTTCAAGCTCTAGAATCACAAGCTAAGCCGGCCTCCTTATACATGTATTTATGTTTAGCTCATTTAGAGCTTTGGCCTTTCTCCTATCAAGATACGAGAGATACACAAGCTCTAAAAAGAACTTTAAGCTCAGCGCAAAAATTTGATACAAGCAAAGTTTATGCGGATTTATGCAGAAGCGTAAAGGCGCTCATAGATAAAAAGTTTGAACAGGTTTTAATGATTGCCAACCGTTTAACTAACTCCTCTGAAGAGATCAATCCCATTTTCCTCTATTATTTAAAAGCAAAAGCTTTAAAAGGCTTGAATAAACAAAAAGAAGCCTTGAGCTATCTTCAAAGCATTTTTGTTTTAAAATCAAAATGGATAGCTCCTTACATGCTGAAAGCGGAAATCCATTATAGAAATCAGGAATATGATTTAGCTGGAAAAACCTATCAAAAAGTCCTCACTATTTTTAAAGATCATCCTTCAGCTAAATTAAGACTTGGAATTTTAGAGTATCAATATTTTAAAAAAATTAAAAATAGCGAAAAAAACTTAAAAAGCGTTTTAAATAAACTCAATGATTGGGTAGAGCCTGATATTTTATTTGAAGCTTATATAGCTTTAGCTAATATTTACCTGCAAAAAAATGAGAAAAAACTGGCTATAAAATATTCAAATTCAGCTTATGCCTTAGACCCCAGCCACCCAGAAATGATTAAATTAAAAACAAAATTAAAAGATGAAACCAATTTTGAAAAAACAAAAATTAAAGCAAAAGGTTTAATCTACAAAGGAGATTTCTTAGTCAGTCAAGGAAATTATCAGGCAGCTAAAATAGAGTTTGAAAAAGCTTATAAAGTGAGTCGCAGTGGATTAGCCGCTCTTAAATTAGCTCAATGCCACTGGCAGACAGGAGCCAGCGGACAAGCCATTCGCTGGCTAAAACGGGCTATTAATTCTGATAGTCAAATGCTGGCAACCTATTTTCTGCTTTCAGATTATTTATCCAGCCTTTTTGATTTTGAAAGCGCTAAGGAGATTTTAAATTCAGTTAGAAAAATATATCCCAGCAACGCTGATCTTTTTAAAGCTTATGCCCTCTTAGCTTTTCGCCAAAAAAAATATCAATCTACAATAGCCTATGCGGAAAGAGCTTTAAAGTTTTATACTTTTGACATAGATGTTTATATTTTACTCAGTCAATCCTATTTAGCTTTAGAAAAGGAGGCAAAAGCTTTCTCTTACGCAAAAAAAGCAATTGAGGAGGATATAAATAACTCCCAAGCTCAAATCACTTATGCCCTCACTATGGACTTAGCCAACGAACCTTATAATACGGAGGAATACTTTAAAGAGCTGATTAAAAACTTCCCCTCTATTTTAGAGTATCAGCAAGCTTTAGGAGAGTATTATTTTAATAAAAATGAATACCAGCAAGCCCAAGAGGAATTTGAGAATATTATCAGCTCACACCCTAAATTTAAACCCGCTTATATTTATCTAGGCCAAATTCACAGCGCGCTGTCTTTTAAAAGCAGTAACAAACAACAACATTATAAACAAGCTTTAAACTATTTTGTATCAGCCTCTTTATTAGATGTATCAGATCCTAAGCCTATTTTTTATATGGGAAAAACTTACCTAGAGCATGAAGAGTATCAATTAGCTGAAAATGAATTTGAAAAAATTTTGCAAATCAATCCAAATTACCCGATGATTCACTACTACATTGGTTTAGTTAATTTTCATCAAAAAGGAGAAAAAAACTTAGAAAAAGCCTTAAAATTTGCCAGAACCCAATCGGCAAAAAATCCCAAACACTTTTTGCCTTATCAGCTGGCTGGAGACATATATAAATTGAAATCAAGAGGAGTTTTCAAAACCACTCAAGACAAGAAAAACAGTTATGAGCTTTGCGCCAAAGAGTATCAAAAAGCTCTTAAATATTTAAAAAAAGACCTTGAAATTTCTATGGGGCTTTTAGAGTGT
>JAPPIY010000044.1 GCA_026914095.1 Oligoflexia bacterium | reverse complement strand
GTAATAAGTCTGTGTATAGCAGGAAGAAGAGTTTTAGTTTAAGTGAAGGCAAGAGTGAGTCAAAGTTTTCTAGTGTTTCAGAGCTGGAGTTGGAAAATCGTCGTTTGAAAAAAGAGAATAAGAATTTAAGGGTGATAGCGGAGGTTTTAAAAAAAAGCGCTGCGATATTTTCAAGAGATCAGATTGGAGACTAGAGATGATATTTAAGTGTCAAGAAAGAGTAAGAGTGTCTTTTTGTTGCGATTTTTTTGGTGTAAGTAGGTCTTGGTTTTATAAGTGGAGGTCTAGAAAGCAGGCTTTAGATTTTAGATCAAGCAAAGCAATATGTGAAGAGATTAAAAATAGTTTTGAGGGTTCAAAAAAGACCTATGGTTCTCCAAGGGTTCATTCTGATTTAAGGGATAAGGGTTTTAAAGTGAGCGAGAATACGGTGGCGAAGTATATGAAGGAGATGGGATTATCAGCTTGTTTAAAAAAGAGGCATAAAGTGATGACGACAGATTCTAGACATTGTCATCCGGTAGCAGAAAGGCTTTTTAAAGCCGAAGAAGAGGGTTGTATACCTTTAGGTCTGGGAGAGATTTTGGCAGGTGATATTACTTATTTAAAGCTTTTAAATCAGAGTTATATTTATTTAGCTGTTGTATTAGATTTATATAATAGAGAGGTTTTAGGTTGGTCTATGCTTAGATCGCTAAAAACGAGATTAGTTTTATCTGCTTTAGACATGGCTATGAAGAAAGTAGGTTCTCAAGCTGAAGTGATTTTTCACTCTGATCGTGGTGTCCAATATGCCTCAGAGGCTTATAGGAGTTTTTTAAAAAATCAGAATATAAGACCTAGTATGTCTAGAAAAGGCAACTGCTTTGATAATGCTTATGTAGAGAGTTTTTTTAGCTCTTTAAAAAAAGAAGTGATTTATAGAAAGAACCCAAACACAGAAGAACAGATGAGGCAATTCGTCTTTGAGTATATAGAAACTTGGTATAATCCAAAAAGAAAACACTCATCACTTGACATGATGAGCCCAAAACAGTATAGGGAGTTTAAACAATGAATAACTTCACAAAGTGTCCTCTAAATTTGGGGAAGTCCAAAAGCTCCTTTAGCAGATATTTCAAAATATTGGAGTTATAGTATTTTTGATAAACAAGGTCCTTTTAAATCAGATAGAGATCAAAAATATTTAGTCCAAGAAATTTTTGATTCAAAAAAGAGTTTTGAGATTATGGACAATAGATCAGGAAATCAAGGCTCTGGTATGTCCCCCATATATGGGGGACATATTGATGCTCAATTTATAGTAGCTGTTTTAAGTGATAAATTAAAAAATATTGATAAAAAAACAATAAAAAATGACACTATTGTAACTTTATCTCAGGATGATAAGCTATTAAAAATCCAGTAGTTATACTAATCCTGTTTGAATAAAAATTCAATCAATCAAAAAAACAGAAATTATCTGGTCAAAGAAAGCAACTGGAGTTAAAAAACAATAAAAAGGAGGAAACGCGAGCCAGTAGAGAGCTTAGAAAATCAAAACAAACCAACCTCCCTTGTGGGAGGCTGACCTTTCTATCTAAAAAAGACTTGTATTCTGACAGGAATGTTTTTACGCTTATTTCTAATATGTTAAAAAACTAGGGTTTATTTATGAAGAAAAAGTTAAAACAGAGTAAAAAAATCGTAAGAAAAAAACCCACATGCAGTCACGACACCTTCTTTAAGCTAATTTTCTCTGATCCTAAACTAGCCAAAGAGTTATTGGAGCTACTTCTTACAAAAGCAGAGAGCAAAGTTTTTAATCTAGACGACATAAGATTTGAAAAAGACACTCATAAAAAGCAGTTTGCTGATATTGTTTTGTCATTTTCTTTAAAAAACTACCCTAAAGAAAGAGCAGAGTTTTTTATGATTTTAGAACATAAGTCATATAATGATAAAGATTTTTATGAACAGATGTTAAAATATCTCTATTTAATACGGGAGCTTATTATCCGTCAAACAGGAAGAGCTAAACCCGTCATCCCAGCGATGTTTTTTCATGGAAAACAACCTTTAAAATTGAAAAAAACGCTTCAAGAAGAGGATTTTAAAGATTTTTTATTTAAAATTCCTGTTGAAACCAGAAAAAGTATGTTAAACTTTGAGCTGAAGGTAATAAATACGAAAGACCCAAAGATTCGGAAGGTTGTTAAAAATAAAAGGTCTAAGATATGGGGAGTTATAAAGTTATTAGATGAGATATGGGATATAAAGGAGCCTTCTGCTGAAAAAGTGAAGACTATTGTCAGGGATTACTTTGGAGAAATATTAAAGGGGAAGAAAAAAAGAGAAGCGGAAGAGATAGTTATCGGAATAGTGGAGTATTTGAGAGATACGACAGGTTTAAAATTAAAAGAATGGGAAAAAGCGGAAAAAACTCTTAAAGAAGAAGGTATATTAAAAATAGGAGGAGTTATGAACATAAGAGAAGTTATCAAAGAAAAAGGCATTTGGGAAGGTGAAAGAAAAGGACGGCGAGAAGGCCGTCAAGAAAGAGATAAAGAAGTCATTTTGAATATGCTGAAAAAGAAAGCTGATATTTCTTTTATTTCAGAAGTGACAGGCGTGCCAGAAAAAGAGATTAAAAAACTCAAAAATGGGGCTTAATTATTTTTTCTTGCAGTAGTCTTTTGGACTAGCAGGCCATTTATTGCCTTTTGATTTATTAGTTCGCCATTGTAGAGGCTGAAGATTATCTAACTCATCTGTCCCCCCCCCCTTTAGAAACAGGCTTTATATGATCAACTTCCCATGTATAAACTGATTTTTCTTTTTTGCCATATTGATTAAAGTGGATTTCATTTCCGCAAATATCTAGCCTGACATTTGGATCATTTGCAGGCTGAGCTTTTTCCCAGACAGCTTTTTCTTCTGTCTTTGTCCGATCTTTTCCTCTGACATTTTTTCCCTGCCTTCTTTCCTTAATGTTTCTCTAACATAGAAAATAGAAAATTGTAGAAGATTCTGTGTAATTTTCTGATTTTAATAAGAAAAGCATGTGTGATATGTTTTCTATTAGTGAAACTTCTGGCGGGTTTATGTGTGATTTTTAGTTCAATAAGTAGGGAGGGAGGGCTTGACACTATGTGTCTTTTTATGTGTGATTTTGTGTGTGATTTTCCAGGAATGGGCGGGTTCGAGCGGGCCTGAGCAGGCTCGAACGGGACTGAGCGGGAATTTGGCTGATTTTTTGAAAAAATATATAAAGGAATTTTTGGGCTGAAATTTAGAGTTTTTGACCTCACTTTTTAGCCTTCAAGAATGAGATAAAATCAGCTTTTTTTGGCTGTTATTTGAGGCTATTTTATAAAAAAAGAGGTCTGTTTGAGAGACCCTTTTTCTTTAAATATATAGAAATAACTTACTTGCTTTAGTTTGTATTTCCTCACAATCGGAAATGACAACTATAGAGAGAATTAGCTGGGCATTGAAACTTTTTTTACTTCAAGAGTTAAACAAATGGTTTGGTTAAAATTAACAGCCTTTTTGAAAGCTCTTTAGTTTATCCGTGCAGTGATTTTGCAGTGATAATTTGGGAAATTCCATGAATTTCCGTGAAATTGAATGAAACTGCGGGAAAATCAAGAGCTAAAATCATAGCTGGGTTTTAGTTAAATGAGAGCTTTTGCTCTCGGGTTTTGTCCTTCAAAGCTGGGACAAATCAGCTTTCTTATTATTTAAGGCTTGAGGGGGTGTTTTTTGGCTCTTTTCTGTCACCTTTGTCCAATTTAGATTAAACGAAAGACTGACGAAAATGATAGCTTAATCAGGCTTGGCTTGTGAGCTTAACTAAGCTGACCTTTTTAATCTGAAACCTTGACCTACTTCAAGCTTTATATCTTCAAATGCTTTATCATTATGCTGTTTTCCAGTTTTAAAACCCGATTGCGTCATCTTACATCCTTACTTTAAAACCTTTTTCTTGTCCTGTGTTGTCCTTTTCTAACTTATCCATTCTCATAAGCTCAATTAAAAGCCCATGAGGGAAAAAATTATTATGCCCTGTAAGAAGATCAAGCTTTTTACCAATCATACTGGCTGTGAAATATTGATTTGGATTGAGTTTAAAAAAATCAAGCACAGCATCCAATAAATCATCTTGTGCCTTTTTAGCTTTTTTACTTATCTGATCTTCTGTCATTTTAAAATCTCTTTTCTTGTTTGAGCAACACAACAACCTGAAACCTTGACCTTTTTTCTTCTCTAAATAGTCGTCTTTTGCAAAGTTTATCCAATATATAATGAACCTTTGCATGATGTGATCCTGTTTCATCCTCAGATAAATTAAGGCGATTGCTTATTTTTACTGCTCCATACCATTGTTCAGGGTTTTGCTCATATAGTTTTTTATAACCATCTAGCAATCTTCTTTTTAAATCATCCATTATTAAAACCTCTTTGTGATAGAAAGAAAACAAGGGGTCTCTTTGAAAGAGACCCTTTTGTTTTTTTGAAAGTAAGGGCTGGATAAACCAACCAGCTCTTTCTCTGTCAAACTTTGCAATCTGCTAGGCTTTGCCTTTAAGTTGCTAGGCTTTGAAGGCTTTAAAGCAGGGACAGTTTAACTTTAAATTGCCCCTAGACTTTGCCAAAAACCCTAAGCAATGAGGCTTAAGCTTTGCCCACAATTGCCGTTAAGCAATGAGGCTTAAGCTTTGCCACTAACTGACATTAGATGCAAATACCCATGTTGTTACAACCCATGTTTTCTCCTGAATTGGCTACATTTCTTAAACCTGTAGAAGTGTCTATCTGAATACAGAAGTGTTGGAGGGTGGCTCCCGCACCAGCAACCGTAGCCGAAGCGCAACCGTTAGTACTATCTGATTTCAAATGACAGCCAGCCGCAGTAGCCTTAGCTGTTAAAGTTGAAACCGTACAAGCTTTAGAAAGCGTCATATTTACTGTTCCTGTGGCATCATAACAAGTAGCCAATGTATCTGTCAGCTGGCAGGCTTGCAGAGCTTTCATAACCCCTGTCGCTTCAGACTGAGCGGAGGCTTGAGCCGCGTCATTTCGGTATTTGTTATACGCAGGGATAGCCACAGCCGCCAAGACACCGATGATCGCAACCACGACCAATAGGTCTATAAGTCACAACAAAAACACCCAAAAAACGCCTCAAATAATAAGTTTTTATCTCTTTTTTTTAGAATTTACTGCTTACACCGTCTCGAATGCGTGATTTGTGCGTGATTCGCTGTTAAGCTCATCTTTAACACAAGCAAATGACTTAAAAGTCTTCTTTCTCTTCTTTTTCTTTTCATAAGAAAATAACTTAAAAACTTTCGCTGTCTTTTCTGCCGTATCCGCTGAAATCATCTTTGCAAGCTTCGCATACCTCTCAGTCATTTGTGGCGTTGTATGCCCTAAATGAGCCTGAACTGACGGCAAATCCTTTGTCGCATATAACGCCATTGTCGCAAAGGTATGACGGCATATATGCGTCCCTCGCCAAGG
>JAPPIY010000282.1 GCA_026914095.1 Oligoflexia bacterium | reverse complement strand
AAAGATTGGCTCAGCTGATCCGCAGGTTCTTTTAGCCTTAACAACGGCTTTAAAAGAAGACACAGAGGGGTATGTTCGCTATTCTGCGGCTAAAGCTCTAGAAAGGATTGAATCGGCTCAAGAGGAGGGGAATATTGAGCCTCTTTGAAAAAATCGGGTCATTAAATGAAGAATGAGAGGGAGCTGTTCTTTCATCATTTGTAAGTTGCGCTTTCCAGACAGCTTGTCCTTTGGCCTTTGCAGACGCTTTGTCTGTGTTTGGTTGTCTCATGTAAAATGAGATTAAAAGTATAGACTCAAGGCCAATTGAGCCTATTATAGTGATCCTGTTTAGGTGTTCCAATCTGACCGTCCTTCCCGCGAAAGCAGGCCCTCGCGAAAGCGGGGGCGGGAATCTCTAACTAAAACAGGAAAACTCACACCTGATCACTATATATGGAAAGAAATAGAAATTGGATAACAGGATGTGTCTGATTTTGAAATTAACTTTGCCTTTCTTTTATATTAAATTAAACTTTAAAAGATTCTAAAAATCACAACCTTATTGTTATTACAACTTTAATTAACTAGAGGCTAAAATAACGAATATAAGTTATGATAATAAAGACCGATACCCTCTCAATTGCTTTGAGTAAAAGACGGGTTTCAAGGAATGTGGAAATTTCTGAAAATGTTTTTGCCGGATTTGATCCCTCTGGACAAATTTTAGAGGTTCAGTTTTTTTAGAGATTTCTGAAACAGGGCGTCCTTAGCTCCCCTCAGGAAAACTCAAACACAATTGGTATGACTCGTCTTGAGCCTATAATTTTTTTGCTTTAGCTGGGAAAACTGTTTATTCTCTAAAAAGATGTTAGTTTCTAAAAAATACCGCTCTCCTCATTTTGAGGATATAAATATTCCTGTTGAGTTTGTTATTTTGCATTATACAGCTCAAACTTTAAAAGGAAGTTTGGATATTTTTTTAGGCTCTAAACCTGTTTCTTGTCATCTTTTGATTGACAGAGATGGATCGGTTTATGAATTAGCAGGTTGTTGGGGGTCAAGCTGTAAAAAGGCTTTTCATGCCGGTCAGAGTTATTTTTGGTCTGTTCAACAAGAAAAATGGAAAAACTTTAATGGCTTTTCTATTGGCATAGAGCTGGTGAATTGGAACGGAAATATCTTTCCTTTTACTGAGGAGCAATATCACAGTCTTTTTAAAGTTTTATTTCATCTCAAAAAGATTTATCCTGCCTTAAACAATTCTGACAGGGTGTTGGGACATGAGCATATTGCCGGCTTTCGCGGCAAAAAAGATCCTGGATATTTTTTTGATTGGCAGAGATTATTTAGAGAAGTCTATAAAGATTCACAAAAAACGCTAGCCCCTGTTTTAACTGAGAGTCAGTCTCGTTCTTTGAGGTTTATGAAAAAACCTAAAAGGTGGAATGATCAAAAAGCCAGACGAATCAGCTGGCTTATGGAGCAGACAGCCATTCCCTTTTGGTTAAAAAAGCTGTTTTTTAGGTTTCTTATGTAAAACTTAAAGATGAAAGGCTTAAAATCTCAGACAGATCTTTGCCAAAAGGCAGGTCGCAGTGTTACTATTTTCTTGTAAATATTTTTATTTTTACTTATAAATTACAGCTATATACCGATCTAGTTTGAGTTTTAAAGTCTGTTCTGGAGATTCGCGCCTCCGTCTGCGCGAGGGCAAAGTTCGGTCTTCCAGGGGAAGGCGGAATAAGTCATACTAAAATTTCAAACTTGGTTCGTATAAATATCCTAATTTTTTAGGAAGAGGCGTTTATGGTTCAGTATGATTATGATTTGTTTGTGATAGGGGGAGGATCAGGAGGGATCCGCTCCGCCCGCTGGGCCAGTCAGTTGGGGGCAAAAGTGGCTTTATGTGAAAAGGACCGCTTAGGCGGCACTTGTGTGATTCGGGGATGTATTCCAAAAAAACTGATGGTTTATGGGGGGAGTTTTAAAAAAAATTTTGAATTAGCTAAAGGTTATGGCTGGAAGTTAAACTCTATGAATTTGGATTGGACTCAATTCAACTCAGTGAGAAATAAAGAAATTGCTCGTTTGGAATCTATCTATAACAATATTTTGACGAATAATAAAGTGGATTGTATTTCAGGTCATGGGTCTTTAAAAGACGATCACACAGTGGAAGTGGAGGGAAAGAGCTATACCGCCCGATATATTTTGATTGCTGTAGGGGGCTGGCCGTCTAAACTGGCTATAGAAGGGGCAGAACATAGTATCACTTCTAATGAAATTTTTAATTTAGAAAAACAGCCTCAGTCTTTATTAGTTTTAGGAGCCGGTTATATTGGTTTAGAATTTGCCAGTATTTTTAACTCTCTAGGAACAGATGTTTCTCTTATGTTTAGAAAGGATCTGATTTTATCTGGTTTTGATAAGGATGTGAGAAAACATCTTCAAAATGAGCTATCTCTTCAGGGCATTGCAATGCTTTCCCAAAGAAATCCAATTGCTATTGAAAAACAGGATCAAAATTTTGTTGTCCGGGATGATAAGGGCGAGGCTTGGAGAGGGGATTTGATTCTTATGGCTATTGGAAGAAAGGCCAATATAAAAGGTTTAAATTTGTCGGGGGTGGGAATTAAAACTCAATCCGATCAAATCCTTGTGAATGATAAATTTCAAACCACCAGCCCTAGTGTTTATGCTGTGGGGGATTGTATCCAACAAGCCTATCAACTCACTCCAGTTGCTTTAAATCAGGGAATGTGTGTCAGTGAATATTTGTTTAATAAAACAAGTTATAGAAAATTTAGTTATCACAGTGTGCCTTCAGCTGTTTTTACTCAGCCTGAAACATCAGCTGTTGGTTTAAGTGAAGAGCAAGCTGTCAAGAGGGGCTATGAAGTCAAAGTGTATGAGAGCGCTTTTAGAGCTTTAAAACTGACTCTCACTCAATCTAAAGAAAAAACCTATATGAAGTGGGTGGTTTGTAAAAAAACAGATGAGCTTTTAGGCTGTCATATTGTTGGCGAGAATGCAGGAGAGATTTTACAGGGCTTTGCTGTCGCTGTTAAGAACCGAATTAAAAAATCCGACTTGGATCAAACCATTGGAATACACCCCACCAGCGCTGAAGAATTAGTTACTATGAGAACAGCTAGAGATTGATTTTTTAATATAAAATTTGTTATTGAACTTTTAAAAGCTCAACTTCAAAAATCAAAGTGGAGTGAGGGGGAATGCTTTGTCCAGCTCCTCTTTCTCCATAAGCCAGTTCAGGAGGGATATAAAACTTATATTTAGCTCCTTCTTTCATTAGCTGAAGCCCTTCAGTCCAGCCTTTGATGACACCATTAAGGGGAAAGGAAATACTGCTGTTTCTTTTATAGGAGCTGTCAAATTCTGTTCCATCAATCAAAACGCCGCGGTAATGAACTTCCACAGTGTCTGTATCTGTAGGGGCCTTTCCTTTTCCTTCAGTTAGCACTTCATACTGCAAACCCGATTCGGTGACTTTGACTCCTTCTTTGTTTTTATTTTCCTCTAAAAATTTTTGTCCGTCCATTTTGTGTTTTTCTCCTTCTTCTTTTTGTTGTTTTGATAGAGCTTTTTGCTCTATTTTTTTATTGATTGCTGTTATGTCTTCCTGCTTTAAAACAGGCTCTTTATTGTGAAGGTTGTCTTTGACTCCTTGCAAGAAAGCCCTGTCATTGAGGTTAGGCTCGTCTTGTTTTATATTTTTACTTAAGATGTAGCCTAGAATATAACTGGTTTTATCTTCTTCTGTTTCAAGTTTAACCGGCTTGTCCCATAAATTTTTTATTTGTTCACAAGACAAAAAAGGCAAGCTTAGAATAAAAATTAAAAGTAATTTTCTCATAACTAACTCCCGCTAATAGAAATAGATTATAGATAATTATTTTTGTCAAGGGTTGAAATTGAAAAAAAAACAATTTGTTTGTGATTCGGCCTTATTTTGTCTCAATCCTTCTTATAAACCCTTAAACCGTTATAAAAAACAGGCTCTGCGCTTTAGGCAGGAGTTTATAAAATGGCTGGATTTTTTGGGAAAATTGGTTTAGTGTGAGGCCGGTGATAAAGAAAATATTTTCTATTTTTTTAGATATTTTATTAAAGGTTGGACTGATTAAGCCTATTTTCCGTATTTTTAAAAAATATAAAATATTAATATTAATACTTTGCGCTGTTCTTTTAATAAGCCTGATTTTATGGTTGAGAACTTTCAGCCTGTCAGATATTTTGAGTTATAAAAAACAGCTTTTTTACTTGATTCAAGAGCAACCTTTTTTAACAGCGGTTTTCTTTTTTTTAGTGTATGTATTGGCCTCTACTGTTAGTTTGCCGGGAACTACTGTTTTAAGTATTGCCGGCGGGTTTTTATTTGGTTTTGCGCCAGGTCTGCTTATTTCTCTTTTTGCGGTTAGCTTAGGCTCTGGATTTGCGTTTTTAATTACAAGACATTTTTTGCGGGATTTTTTTGTTAAGAAAGCAGGGTCTAAACTGGAAAAGCTATACAGCCATTTAGAACAGGATGAAACCTATTATTTGTTTGCCTTTCGCCTTTTCCCTTTTACACCTTTATTCTTTACAAATATGTTAATGGGATTAACTTCTATGCGGCTGAATGTGTTTTTTACAGTTAGCTTTATAGCGTTTTTGCCAACACTGTTTGTTTATGTCAATATGGGTTCTCAGCTGTCCCGGTTAGAAGATTGGAGTGGCCTTTCTGACCCTAGTTTCCTTTTTGCCTTTGCTCTTATGGGCTTGTTTCCGCTCACAGTCAGATACAGTTTTAAATTTTTAAAGAGATTTAAGAAGTCTAGGGAAGAATTTTCTTTAGATTCCGAGCAAATTTTTCTAAATTAGCTTATTTTTACTAAAACTTGTCTCATAACAGCTATGATAATATAGCCCTCTTGTGTGGGTTTTCCGGTTTTAAATCTTTCAAATCCCTTTTTCAAAAAATTATAAAAGCGCTATTTTCAAGGAAAAATATTTGCAAGAAAATACAGCTTTTGAATGGAGAGAGCTTTTTCTCTGGCTTTTTCAGGAACGACTATATAAGCTGATGCGGATAAGCCCTGTCTGTCTAAATTTTGAAATTGTCACATGAGTCAAATGGACATCAGTCCAAAAAACTCATGAGTAAATTTGACAATAGTCCAAAAAACTCATATTATTTGCATGAGGGCGGAAAATAGAACAATGATAGAAAGATACTTAAAAAAAGATATTAGAGCTGATCTAAAAGATAAAATGGTTTTCATCAACGGCCCTAGACAGGCGGGAAAAACCACATTAGCCCTTTCTCTTTTAAAAAGTTCCAGCTTTAAAAATCCAGCCTATTTAAACTATGATTATATTGGAGACAGGGAGCTTATTTTGAAAGGGCATTTTCCGGGGAATCAAAAAATTTTTTTATATCGATCGGATTTGAAAGTTCCGTCTTCTGTAAGTTTTTTCATACTTTGAAGTTTTAACATGGAAATAAGATAAGGAAAAGCAAAAAATTATTTTCTCTTTAATGATACCTTATCCAGCTAT
>JAPPIY010000138.1 GCA_026914095.1 Oligoflexia bacterium | reverse complement strand
TATTTATTCTGATAAGCGATAAACAAGTCCAAATTTCTAAAAGTGAAAAGCTGAAATTAGGTTTTTGCGGGAAAACAAGTTCGAATTTTTCTGCTTTTTCTGGAGATTCCCACCCTCGTTTCCATGAGGACAGGCTTTTGTGAGAGTTCTGTCTTCTGGGCGAACTCAGGAACAAGTCGTATTGAAATTTTGGAATTATACGCTTGACTTTTCCATATTTAAAGATTTTTTATCTTGGAAACCTAAAAACAAAAAATATGTTTGTATTGGAAATCCTCCTTTTGGTTATAGGGCTTGGTTAGCTATAAAATTTTTAAACCATTGCTCTATATTTTCTGATTATGTTGGATTTATACTTCCTATGTCTTTTCAAAGTGAAGTAAGGGGATCACCTAAATTAAGAATAAAAGGGATGAAATTGATACACTCTGAAAAATTACCAAATGATTCCTTTGAAAATATAGATGATCAAACAATGAAAATGAATACACTATGGCAAGTTTGGGAAAAGGGAATAAAAAAAAATAAATTTAAGAGATTTATCTGAATACGTTGATTTATTTACAATAGATAATAGGAAAGAAAGATTATGTGGCCAAAATAAGATGAAAAATGCAGACTTCTCTTTACAAAGAACTTTTTATGATGAACTACCAAAAATAGTTAAATGCTTTTCTAAAGTAAAATATGTTTGTGGTTATGGTTTATTCTAAAAAAACACAAACTGAAAATTAAAAAAATTATACAAGAGACAAACTGGAAACAATACAGCAATCTTACAACTCATAATTGTCACCATATAAGTATTTTTCATATCAAAAAATGGAATGAAAGACGGCAGAGGGGGCAAATGGGCTTCAGCCGCTTTGATTGAGGGTTACGCCACTCACAGCGATAATATGCCTCATAAAAAATATGTAAAATGGCAGAGGAGAAGTTTTAACGGAAATAATGAGAAACAGAAATAGAGAAGCTCTTAAGTGCAAATGCCACAGTCTTTTCTGACAGTGAAAAAAAAAGTCTCTTTAAGTTTTTAGCAAAATCTTTTATCTGACTTTTCAATTTGTTTGTGATACTGATGTCTTTTATTTTCCTTTCATCTGTGATTCCATTGTAGATTTATCCGCCAGAGGAATTGGTGAAAGCAACTATCTCCTTATCAAAGTGTCTATCTGCTTATTCCTTGAACTCAGTTGTATAACCTTCTCTTTTTTCAAGGATGAATCTCAGTTTAGGCAGTATAGAATTTATCTTTTTCACTTTTCAAAAATTCGGTGAACTGGAAAGGTTTGCTTCTACAACCACAAAGCATTTAAAGGGATGGCATAAAGTCTGTTTCCAAAGCCAATACTTATATCGCCATTGTAAAGAACCACACCACAAGCAAAGTGTTTTCCCACTGCTGTTTTAAACTTACGCAATCCTTTAAAGTCTGATGCATTGACTGTGGCGGAGGATTTAACTTCTACGCCAGCCACCTGATGTTCTCGTTCAATAACAATATCCACTTCATATCCTTTTTTGTCACGATAATGAAAAAAAGCATGATGCTGATTGTGATAACTGGCTTGTCTTCTTAATTCCTGAAAAATAAATGTTTCAAGCAACTGGCCTGATAAAAGACGATCTTTTTTTAAGGATGAAGTGTTGATGCCAAGAAGAGCACAGGCCAATCCCGTATCACATAAATGTAATTTAGGAGTTTTAATAAATCGTCTTAATCGACTGCTATACCAAGGTGACAGTTTTTCCAGGAAAAACATCTGTTCAAGCAAAGCTACATAATCACAAACCGTAGGGCGACTCACTTGAAAAGAGGAGGCCAATTTAGTGAAATTGACAAGCTGGGAAGTTTGTGTTGCGGATAAAGATAGAAGCCTGGGCAATATATCAACAGAACGAGCTTTTGATAAATCCAGTATGTCACGCTGAAGCACAGTTTCTATATAACTGCGATACCAATTTATTCTTCTTCTGCCCGTGGGTCGGGTAAACACTTCCGGGTATCCACCTATAACAATTTTGTCAATCAGTTGATTAAAGGAGGTTTTAATTTTTTTTGTTTTAAACCCGCTTTTAAAAAGCGTATCAAGAAACTTTGACTTGTGTTGGTTCAGTTCCCCTTGAGATAAGGGATGTAGTCGTAGAATTTGCATACGCCCGGCAAGGGAATCTGATAGTTTCGGCAGACGCAAAATATTTGCAGAACCAGTTAATATAAAACGACCAGGTATCCGATGACTGTCAATTTCTCTTTTAATGGCAGAAAAAAGATGAGGTGTCCTCTGAACCTCATCTAAAATAACCTTTTTTGGAAGATTTCTTACAAATCCGATAGGATCTGCCTTAGCTGCTTCAGTCACCACATCATCATCAAAACTAATGTATTTATATTTTTTAGGTTCCCCCACTATCCGAGTCAGTGTTGTTTTACCACATTGACGGGGACCATGAATCAATACAGCTGGTGAATCCTTTAGAGCTTCCAGCAAAAGTGACTTAATATAGCGTGGATACAAAGTTGTTTTAGACATTTGTTCAATGGTATTGAGCATCAGTTATTTTGTCAAACACAAAGGGGCCAATTGCAAGGTTTAAGGGAGCTAATCGTAAGATTTAGGGGGGCCAATCGCAAGATTTAGATGGAGCTAATCGTAAGGTTTGGAGTCATTACCAGAATATTTTTAAAAGTGGTAGGGGCTAAAGGAGGCAATATAGGTTTTAAATAGCTGAAATAATTAAGAAATTCAATAAACATGCGACTTTTGCTCCCTTTGATAACCGCTCAAAACCTATCATAACGGGAAAATCCCGTATTTTTCCCGTTCAGAAAGCCTTAAAATAAATTTAAAGTTTTTTAATTTTTTTCTAAAGTTTTAAGATGAAATCGTATAGCTGATTTAAAAAACTCTGAGTGTAGAGATAATTTCCCAGAATTAACATCCTCTTTAACCGCCCCTGTTTGTATCAGTTGCGGTAAAGCATTTTTTTGATAAATATTTTTACCTAAAGATTTTCCTAAACTTGTTTTTGTGATAGCAACTCCATTGGCAAGAGCTAAATGATTCATTATTTCCTCTCTCAATGTGGGCTTTCCGGCAAACGAATAAAGATCTGAGAAATCTTTACTTTGTAACTCTTTAGCAGAATTAACAATGGCTTGATTCCAATCTTCGTTTGAAATATTATTGTCATTGTCTATCTCAATCAGTTGATGACCTAAAATTTGTAATGAATGAGGATAACCTCCAGCAACATTTATATACTTATCTAAACTGGGCATATCATACTTTAAATCTTTTATTTCATTAAAGCCTTTAGTTAAAAGCTCTTTAGCTTCATCATCAGGCATAACATCAAGATGAAGTAAATCAAAACTTCTTCTGGCAGATGGATCTCCTTTAAAAAATTTGTCAATGCTGTCACTGTATCCGATCAATAAAAATGAGAAAAATCCTTTTTCATTGACATCCACCAGAGTATTTATAATACTCCTAAATATCTGACCAGCTCCCTCCAAATCTTGAATATTATGAATTTCATCGATAGCAATTAAAATTCCATCAAATTTATAATCGTCATCTTTCCCAACAGAACTTTGAACGAGATTAGTTAAACTAGAAACAATCTGATCTTTAAAAAATTGTTTTTGTTCTCTAACCTCTCTTTTATCGACATTTAGATTCATACCAAAAGCTCCAAAAGAAAATTTTCCTTTTTTAAAAAGTCCTCCAAGCCTATCACTTAATTTTTTTAAAGATGAATCAGGCAAAACATCTGTGATATTATTAAGTAAGGATTCCATTACAGTTTTTAAGCTTTGTCCTTTTTCCACAGAATAATAACTGATAGCAAAATTCAAATTAAAAAGTTCCGAGCTTTTAGAGGAAGAAATATGGCGGATAAGCTTAGCTAAAGCTGTTTTACCAATTCCTCTTTCTCCATGTAAAATAAAACTGGCATGCTGTCCTTCTCTAACATTAGATAATTTCTTTAAAACGCTCAAAGTCTGCTGTCCTCTTCCAGCAAACAATGTTGATGTTACTATTGAGTTAGGATTAAAAGGATTGCTTGGATTATTCATTTTTTCAATATTTTAGCTATTTATATAGAAACTACCTAAAATTTTATAGAAAGGGTATAGAAAAACCCCTAAATCTTATAGAAAGGGTATAGAACCTCCCCTAAATCTTATAGAAAACCCATAGAAACGGGAATTATATACTTGACTAAAGTAAATAAAGCCCTAAAATAGCTTTATGAAAGAGTTTGAAGCTTTTATTCAAAGGATACTTTCCTACAAATACACGCCTAAAAAGAAAGTCAAAAAGCCTAGAAAAGAGACTAAAAAACAGCCTGATAAGAAATTAAAAAGCTCGCCCAAAACAAATAAACTTCAATCAGCCAACTTGTGATAATATCGTCATAATTAGACCGAAAGCATAGGGAAAAATTATCCAAATCCAAAGCGGGGTGTGAGTATGACTTTCCTCTTCAATTTTACTGTTTTCATACATTAAGCACAAAGCTTTTCTGTTTGTGTCTTTTGTCTTTTTTTTACAAAGCCTCTCAAGTTTAGCTTGGTTTTTTTTATACTTATCATTCCCATTCATTTATTGTTTTAGGTGGCATTGTGGCACACCCAGAACCAAAAATTAAAGCGAAAATTATTATACATCTCATTTATCCCTTTCTTATGTTTTTCAATTTAAAAGGGCAAGCGAGCAATTAAAAACCTATTTGACAAAAACTAGACTTTAGACTAATATTAAAATAACTGGTCTTATCTATAATAAAGAGAGGAATAAAAAAAAAAGAGGATAAAAAGTTATGGATTGGATTTCAATAGTATTGTATTCAATATTGGCTATCTGTGCTGTTTTAACAGTTTTAGGCAGTTTTATAGGTTTTACTATAAAACTATCTATAAAACCATTAGAACAAAGCCTGAATACATTAAAAGACAGCGTAAAGCCTATAAAGTATATTCACGACTTTTTAAAAGAAAACTTCCCGAATTATAATAATTCTTTTTATACAGTAAATTCTCCAAGAAAAATAACTGAAAAGGGGTATGAACTTTTTAAAAAACTTGACATGGATAATTATCTAAACTCTCATTGTGATCTTTTAAAAAAAGAAGAGCTAAAAAATAAAACGGCTGTGAAAGTTTTTAGCGAGTGTTTAAATTGGGCTGAAAAAACACAAAAAGGAAAAGACAAAGTTATGGAAATAAGACTTAATACTACTTTACTGGAAGAGCAAGCCCAAGAGCTTTTAGCTCTAGCTATAATGGAAAAAATAAAACCTAATAATTCCGATAACTAATCCTATAATAAAAAAATAATTTTAACTTCTAAGAAGTAAGCGTTTCATAAGTTAGCCTTTTATTCTGTGAATTTTGGACTAATGACCTAACTCTGTCCATAGTGTCTATAGCACAATTTCCTTTATCCAGCCTAAAGCCAAACTCATTTATGTATCTGTGCAAGTGTTTCTTAGACCAGTGATGATAAACTCCTTTATAACCTCTTTTCATAACAG
>JAPPIY010000018.1 GCA_026914095.1 Oligoflexia bacterium | reverse complement strand
TTTTAAGTTTTTAAGCTCATTTTTGTATTTAAAACCTAAATTTGAAACATCATGGGGGGAGAAATTAAGGTTTAACAATAAAAAAACTGCAATTTTGAATGCTTTTTTGAAATGATACATTTATACTGATCTTGTTTGAATTTTCAGGTTCCGACTAAGACTCCTGCCCCCATTTCCACGAGGACAGGCCCCTCGCTTTCGTAAGGACAAGCTTTGCGGGAGAGACAAAAGGGTGGAAAACTCAAACTAGATTCAGTATAACACAAAAACCTAGGACAGCCAAATATAAATTTTAAAGGTTGTTATGAGAAAAACAACATATAAGCCAAAAAAAAGCGGTTGCTTTAAGCGGCTATGAGTTTATGCAGAAGTTTGCCGCAAAGTAAATTCTTTGTTCTTGCCCTTATTTCACACAACAGCTCAGTTAATTGCGCTTTCTTATCTGTCAATTATAAAGAAGCTCTTAATTATTATAGATTGGCAACGGCGCGCGCTGAGATATTGAATCCAAAGGCAACAGGGGATACAATTCAATCCATCTTCTTTTTGATTTCTTTAAAAACCTGAATGGCTTGACTCAAAGTTATTCTTTTCATTTTTTTTAAAACTTTTATAAGCTCCTTTTCTAAGGTTTTTTGCTCTTCTTCTGTTTTGGCTCCCGCTTTTAAAACCAAATTTTTCACATGAAGCTTCATATGCCCTTCAATAACCCCTTCTGTTACCAAAGCCCTTAAAGCTCCTAAATTCTGGACTAAACCTAAAGCGCAACAAAGCCCTGCCAATTCTGTCGCTTTTGGAAAAGCTAAAATTTTTAAACACAAGCGAGCCGTCGGATGAAGATCGGTCACCCCTCCCACTGTTCCTAACATAAAAGGGCCTTTCATTTCCCCATGCAGTTCATTTTCTTTCACTCTCCATTTTGTTAAAGAAGAATAAGGCCCTTTTCTGCTGGCATAAGCATGCAAGCCGGCTGAGACCGCTCTCCAGTCATTGCCCGTTGCAATTAATAAAGCATCCACTCCATTTAAAACTCCCTTATTGCTTGTGCAAGCCCTGTAAGGATCTATTTCCGCAAAAAGAGACGCCTCTTCTATTTTTTTTATCAATTGGCTGTCTTGATTTCTCAATTTCACCTGAGCTTGAACCATCCTCTTATCAGATAAATTGGAAAGAATACAAAGTCCTGCCTTCTCTCCACTGGCTTTTTCAAGAGGCTCTTTTAAATACTCACAGGTTTGATTGATAATATTAGCTCCCATAGCTGAACAAGTGTCAATATACAAATGCAAGACAGCCATTGTTCTGCCATCAGGCCGCCTGAGAGATCGCAATTCATAGTCTTTTAAGCCTCCTCCCCGTTTCACCATAGAAGATAAAACATTTTTATTGATTAACTTTTTCCATTCTGGAAAGTTCTGACTGATGCAATTTTTAAGGCTGTTATAATCTTTCACTTCAGGCATTTGGATTTGACCAATAGAAAGGGCGCTTAAAACTTGAGTGGTGATTTCCCCTTCTTCACAAATCCAGCGGGCTGTCTTGCTGGCCGCGGCGATAATAGATGTTTCTTCCACGGCCATTGGCAACACATAAGATTTTTTATTGATAATAAAATTAGCCGCTAAACCTAGAGGCAAAGGGAAATAGCCTAAAGCATTTTCTATAAAACATTGAGTCAACTCCACCCGCTCTTTTAATTTTTTAGAAACGGAACCCAACTGCAAATAAGCTATATCCTCTTTTGATAAATAACCCAGCTCTTGCAATCGGCTGAGACGCTCTTCATAATGTAACTTTGAAAAACCTTCAAATTTCTTTAAGAAATCACTTCCCATTTTTTAGCCCTTTGCAACTCTTGAATATTAGAAAAGCCAGCGCAAAATAAACTCACCTTTAACTCATATTCCAAGCGAGACATTAATTGATCCAAAGCTGTTTCACTTTCATGCAAAGCTTTTAAAATGATTTGTCCAAAACCTGTCCTATTCGCTCCCATTGCTAAAGCTTTTGCAGAATCCAAACCTGTCCTTAAGCCTCCTGAAGCCCATAACTTATAATCTCTCCTTTCTTCACCGCTATAAATCAAAGACTGCGCGGTGGAAATCCCCCAAGAAGAAAAAGTTTCCCCGATTCCAAAAAAAGCCTCGGATTTACTGTAGCGAGTTCCTTCAATCCGGCCCCAATGAGTTCCTCCCAGCCCGCTAACATCTATAACAGCCAGGCCAATACCTGTCAGCTGATCCAAAGTTTCTCTTGAAAATCCACAGCCTGTCTCTTTAACAATCACGGGAACAGGCAAATCCTTTACCAGCTTTTCTATAACTGACAACCCTCCTTTAAATTGAGCTGTGCCCTCTTTTTGCAAAGCTTCCTGCAAAGGATTTAAATGAATGATCATTCCTTGAGCTTGCAAGCTGTCTATTAAAGATAAAACTTGCTTTAGAGAGACTTTTAAAAGCTGTGAAAGACCTAAATTCCCCAATAAAATCAGTTGAGGACAGGCTTTTCTGATTTGCCTCCACTCTTCAGCCTTACTAGGATCCTCCAGCTGTCCTCTTTGAGAGCCTACCGCCATAATCCAGGAACGCCTTTCACAAGCTTGAGCTAATTTTAAATTAAAAGCCAGAGAATCCGACCAGCCTCCTGTCATAGAGCTGACAAAAAAAGGGGTTTCCAGCAAGTGTTCCCGCCATTTCTGCTGAATAGACACTTGTTCCAAATCCAAATCAGGCAGAGCGGAATGAATTAAGCGAATTTTATCAAAACCAGTCGAGCTGAGCGCCTGCGAATCAGAACTTAAAGAGAGAAAGAAATGGCTTTTTTTTCTGTTTTCAAAAGCATCATCCATATTGTTTCTCTCCTAAAATCAAGCCCAGAGCTTTAAATAAAGCCTAAAAAGCATGTATGCTGATCTTGTTTGAATTTTGCGCCTTATCAGTCATTCCCGCAAAAGCATGCCCTCGCGAAAGCGGGGGCGGGAATCTATTCTAAAGCCTGAAATTTTCAAACAGGATCAGTATAAGATTTGAAAGTTAAATTAAACGAGGAGAAAGAAAATTGCAAGAAGACAAGATTTTTTATTAAGCTCTTGAAAAAATATTTCAGATCTGGGCCTGGAATAATTGGAAATCCGCTGAACAGCAAAAACTTAAATTCAGCCTATCTTTTAAGTTTATTCTTCTGCGGTTGAAAAACTTTTTCCAGAAAAAACAAGTTATAGGTTTGCAGGACTGGGCTAAAAAAAATTGAGATCAGCCTCTGAAAAACTTCTCAACCTCCTTTCTCAATTCGTCTTGAAGGTTTGAAATAGAAACAGGAGACACACTCTCTACTTAATAGCTTGTTGAACCACTTGAGAAAAAGCCTGAGGCTGAGTAACCGCCAAATCAGCCAGCATTTTTCTATTTAAGGGTATTTCTTTTTTAGAAAGAGCATGAATGAGTTGAGCGTAAGAGCTGTCATTTAACCTAGCTCCTGCGTTGATCCTTTGAATCCAAAGCCGCCGCATGTTTCGCTTTCGGGTTCTTCTATCTTTATACTGATAAGCTAAAGCTCGATCGCTTTTCTCAATCGCTGTAGAAAAACAACGGCTGTTAGCCGAATAAAAGCCTTTCGCTCTTTTTAAAATTTTTTTTCTAAATTTTCTAGCTTTAAAGCCTCTTTTAACCCGCATATCTAAATCCTTTTTTAACTTTAACGGAGACCTAACTGCCGTTTGACTCCCGCTGTATCTGAAGGATGAACAAAAGTTTTCATTCCTAAATGCCTTTTCCTTTTAGAAGACTTATTAGACAAAATATGCCTCAAACCCCGTTTTTTGCGTTTAATTAAACCACTGGACTTTAAACGAAAGCGTTTGCTGGCTCCTTTATGAGTTTTTGCCTTATTAGCCATTATTACCTAATCCCATTATATTATTTCTTGAAAAGCCATAAAAACAGCTTTCTTTTTAAAAATCAAGCCATTTTTGAAACAAAAAGCTTTAATTGACTCCATATTAGGCTAAAACGGACTAACAAAAGATAAAACAAACCGGCTATTTTTATTAAAAAGCCCGCAGGCTCCTCAAAAAATAAAGCCTTAGAGGCTAATTTCTTCTGTTTAGGCAAACTTTTTCCATGGATCCAAGCCCTTTGAATAAAATCCTTGAAAGTGTGCTGAGCCAAGTGAGGGGCGTCTAAAGCCTTGTCTGCATAAGACAGCAAGCCTTCTTTGTGTAAAACTTTAAAAAAATAAAGCTCCTCAGCTCCAAAACCATGAGGGCTATAAAACCGAGCTTTAAAAGCTTTATAGCCTTTAATAGATAAATTACCGGCAGGCGCCAGATCTTGATGATTTTTTGTTTTATAAGCTCGGACCCACAGTCTGACCAGCCAATTGTAGCAGTCTCCCCAAAAAGTGCTGTCAGGATGATTTAAATAACTCCCGCCTAAAACGGCTTGATCGGGGCGTTTTTGATGAATCTCTATCAGACGGCTTAAGTGATGGGCAGACTCCAATATAACATCTTCATCAATAAAATAAAGGTAAGGGCTGTCTAAACGGTCAAAAGCCAAATTCCTCATTTCATATAGAGGGCGGTTTGCTTTTAAACAGAAAATTTGCGATAAGGGAAAATATTGCTTAATTAAAGAAATGACAGGCCTAAGCGCAAAATCTTCTCTAAAAATGAAAACCGCCTGCCATAGCTCTTTAGTCAGATTTTGCTTATTCAAAAACTTTAACTGCTGTGATAAGATTTTTTCAGCGCCTTTGCAGGAAACAACAACAGACAGTAAAGGAGAGGCGGGTTTGTCAATTGACTTATTCTGGTTGTTTTTTATGCTACTCATTCTATTGTTATACGGATCTGGTTTGAATCTTGAAGGTTTTTCTGAAGATTTCCGCCCTCGCTTTCGCGAGGACAGGCTTTTGCGGGAGTTTTGTTTCTGGAGGAAAACAGAATAAACTGGGATAAAAACTCAAATAGGATCGGCATTATGTTAAATTTTACCTTTTTTAAAAACAATTTTAGCTCTCATAATACAAGTCATTTTTTAGAAACTAAAGTCTTTCTTTTTTTTATTATCTTTTTCTGCTTTGCCTTTCAAGCCCTTTCCTTCTTCACTTTATGGACAGAAACGGAGCTTTATCCCGTCCACAGCTCTCAATACCTCTTCAGCCAATATGCGAATGAGTTTCTATTTGCTTTAAAGCCTCTTTTTTACTCTATTTTAAAATTATCTTTTGCGCTTTCCAGATTATTTGATTGGCTGGCCATGACTGGAGCCCGATTTTTATTTGCGCTCAATGGCTTGGCTATTTTAGCCCTCTTTTACTTTTATGTAAAAAACAAGACCAGCCGATACAATGCCATTCTAGCGGTTTTATTTTTAGCCAGCCTAAATATTTTTTTAGATAGAGCTTTTAGAGTCCGCTCTGATCTGCTATCCACCTGCTTCAGCCTAATCTGTCTGCTTGTCAATTTAAATATAAAAGAACAAAAAGACGATTGGAAGTTTTATATTATAGCTTTTCTTTTAACCGCAATTTTGCTGATCAGCCCCAAGGGAATTTACTGGCTGGTTTTCACCTCTATCCTGCTTTGGCATGATATGAAAAGAAGACCTAATAC
>JAPPIY010000086.1:2003-5646 GCA_026914095.1 Oligoflexia bacterium | reverse complement strand
GAAATTGTCTTGTCTAAATTAAATATTGATGGAGGTGATATTTTTCTTAGAACAGTAAAAAAATTTAAGACAAGTGTAGATAATTCTAAGAATATAAAACTTCCTATAAACAAAGTATCTATTCAAAATACAAATATAAACTTACAACACAAAAATTATTCTTTAAAGTTTTCTGATATTCAATCTGAGATACTTCAAACCAGCGGCAGGGTGTTTAATTTTAATCTCAAGATTCAATCTTTTTATTTTAATAAAGATTTAGGATTTGAAGATTTTTTGAATATAAACTCCAACAAAACGGATAAAAACGAAGTTTATCAGTTATTTATGGAAGGGGTTGTTCAAAAAAATCGGGTTTCTTTTTCACAAGTCACTTTAAAAAACGATTTTTTCACTTCCCTCACTCAATCCTTAGAAATTGGTTTTGACGCTAAAAGCTTGACCCATTTAAGTGTTGTGTCTTCAGGGTCTCTTCCCTTTTCTTTAATTCAAGAAGGTTTAAGCTTAATAAATAAGGGTTTTCAGTTGTCAGGCTCTAACCTGTCTTATGATTTGAATGCGCAATATACAAAAAATAAAGGATATAGAGGAGCTTTTTCCCTGCTCTCCAAAGATCTTGTTTTTAGGTCAGAAAAACTAAAAAGCATTGATTTAAAAGGAAGGCTTAATAATAAGTTTTTATTTCTAAACAAAGGCTCTATACAGACGGAAAACAGAGGAGATATTTACATTAAAAATATGGAATGGGGGTTTTTAGAAGAGTCTCTGCCGTTTGGTATTTCTGTAAAGGTGGATCATCTGTCTTCTGATTTTATATCTTATGCTATTTTAGACACTCCCTACATTCCTGTAAAAGGAAATTTGACCGGTCTTGTGACTTGTCAAGGAAGAGGTCAAAATGTTGAATATCTGAAATGCCATTTAAAGGGGAAGGGTGAAAAAATTATTATACAGCTACAAAATCAAACAGCTATTTTCTCTCTTTATGATTTCAATTTAGATTCTGTTTTAGAGTGGAGTGATCAACAGCTTGCGTTTGAAGTTAGTGGTAAAAAAGAGCCGTCTGTTCAAATGAATGTTAAAGGCAGATACTCTGAGCCTTTGGATGAGTTTTCCGCCAGCTATTCTTTTTCAGGAGAGTTGAATAGAGACTTGTGGCTCAATACCCCTTTTCTTTTAACAGGAAAAACCCAGCTTTCTAATGGAAAGGTGTTTATTAAAAACAACCAAGCCCAATTGTCAGGCCAGTTAAGCTCTCCGAGTTTAAATATTGACGCCTATCAATTGGAAAACATTTCCAGCCTATATAAATTAAAAGGCGATAAGTTCAGCTTTTTTAATATCAAAGGGCGGCCGGGGAAAACCAGCTATTCTGCAGAAATGTCCATAGACTTTAGCAAAGAAGAGCTGAATGTTCAGCTGGCTTCAAATTTTTTTGATATACAGGACTTGTTAAAAGCTGTTAAAAATAAAATAACTTTTCCTGTTGATTTTAAAGGATCAGGAGCCATTTCTTTTTTTATTCACTGGCCTTGGAAGCAAAACAATAAGAGAGAATTTCAACTGCAAGGAGATTTTTTTAATGTGTTTATAGGCCCCGATTTTTTCAGCCAATCCACATTTGATATAAGATTTAAAAACCAACAGGGTGTTGTTCAGTCCTTATTGTTTAGAAAAGGGGCGGGGTTAATAGAGGGCGCTGGCTTTTTTGATGAAAATTATAAACTGAGCTTAACAATGAATGGACAAAAATTATCTCTGGAAAGTATGGAGTTTTTAAATGATATTCTTCCTCTTAACCAAGCCGGTGATATTAGCTTTAATTTAGACCTCCAGGGGGCTTTGAATAACCCCAATATAACAGGTTCCGCTTTTTTGTCTAATACCTTTCTTTACTCTTATCCTGTTAAAGACTCCCGTCTTGAGCTTAAAATAAACAAAAACTCTTTTTCTTTTTCAGGAAATATTATAGATGAGATAAAAATTGATCAATTCATTTATCCTTTTTCAAAAAGATCAAATTTCAAAATTAAAGGCCGTTTTAATAATCTCGACTTCATTAAAATTTTATTATCTAAAAATAAAAAGGATAAAGTTCAAAATTATACTTCTCAGATAAAAGGCTCTTTTGATATAGAGAAAATAAATAATACTTTTTGGAAAGGCATATCAGTTATAGATGATGTTCTTATTTCTAAATCGGATCAATGGCTAAAAAGCAAATCCCCTTTTTCTATTTTGCTGAAAAAAAACAAGTGGGCTTTAACATCTCCTATAGAGTTTTCAGATTATAATAATAAAACTGTCCGTATAAAAAAAACAGAGCAAGAGCAGTTGTTATTGAATGGATCCGCTGGTTTAGGCTGGTTTTCTGTGATTGTCCCTTTTTTTGAGGAATTTGACGGAGATATCAAAGGGCAAGTTTTATTAAACAATAATTTAAAACAATTAAATCCAAAAGGCTCTTTACATCTTGAAAAAGGCTTATTAGCCATTTATCCTCTTCCTAACTTTACAAATGTGTCAGCTCAACTGGTTTTTGCCAATAACAATATAATTATCAATGATTTTAGCAGTAGGGCAGGAGGCGGGTTTGTTAAAGGAATAGGAGCTGTCTTTTATGATTTTATGAGCGCGCCCGTATTGAATTTAAATTTAAGCTTTAATAAAGTTCATTTTCAAATTCCGGAAGGTTTTAATACAAAGGGAAATGGAAAAATAAAAATTAAAGGCTCCGCTCCCCCTTATTTAATCAGCGGGGAGTATAATATTGATTCAGGCTCTATTATCCGGGAGTTTTCGTCTCCTAACCAGAACAAAAAATATGATTTTGCTTTATTAGAGAAAAAAGAGGAAAAAAAGAAATCTATTTTTGAAATAGACTTAAATCTTAAAACCAAACAGGCTGTATCTATAAATAGCAGTTTGATTCGATCTTCTATAGAAGGCCAAACTAATATTTATGGCCCTTTTAACTCTCTGTTAATGAAGGGAAATTTTGAGCTTTCAAAAAATTTAAAGCAAAGTTTCATTTTTTTTAGAGGCCAGGAGTTTAAAATCAATTCTGGCTCTATTTCATTTAAAAACTCCAGTCCAGCTAATCCTTATTTAGATATTTCAGCAGATACTGTCTTTAAGGAGCAGGTAATAGACCCTTTGGAAAGTCAAGAAAAAATTGAAAAGCAATACAAAATATTTTTATCTGTTAAAGGTTATTCTCAAGACTTAGATTTTTCTCTAAAAAGCAGTCCTGTTTTAAATGAAAGAGAGATTATCTCTTTGCTTACACTAGGGATCAGCTCTCGCCGATTTGACGCCAAAGTGAAACAAAATATAACGGATGTGGATTATTACCCTTACCAAATTTTAACTTCCCTTCTTATAGAAAAATCTTTGAATAAAGAAATCAAAGACACCCTGGGTTTAGACTTTCGTTTAACACCTTATATCAATACTTTAAACAAACCTGTTACAAAAATTACCTTAAGTAAAAATTGGTTTGATAAGTGGAAAACCTCTTTTAGCCGGACCATTGAAGAATCGGCTTATAGCGTCATTCGTTTAAATTATGATCTCATTGAAAAAAACTCACTGTCAGCTTTTTTGGAAAATAGAGGACAGGTGGAGCTGGAAGAGACAGAAG
>JAPPIY010000086.1:0-1993 GCA_026914095.1 Oligoflexia bacterium | reverse complement strand
AGACAGAAGAGGATTTTTTAGGTTTGAATTTTGAATTTAACTTTGATTTTTAGGGATTGTTTTTATAAGGATTCAAGTGATAAGAAATTATCTTTTTATTTTTATTGTTTTTTTTAATTTTGCTTTTGCAGAATCTTTTCCCATTGTCACAGACAATAAAGACTTATTGAAAAGTATAAAAGAGCAATTTGCAAATCAATCTATTTCCAACTCCTCCCTGCAAAAATTCCTTTTGAAGAACAGCTACTATTCGGCTGAGTTGAGACAGGAAAAGGGAAAAACTGTTATTAAAAACCCTTCTAAAATTATTTTTATATTTAAAGGAAATAAAGTTTTTACAGAACAAAAATTAAGGAAACTGGTTAAAATAGATGAAAATAAAATAGGCTCTTTTTTTTATAATTTTGTAGAAAAAGCGATAAAACAGGCTTATCAGGAAAAAGGTTTTTTGAATGTAAAAATAGAAAAGATAGAGGAGCAGAAAAATTGGAAGAAGTGGATTTTTCTTAATATTTCAGAAGGGCCTAAAACGCGTATAGGGAGTTTAAAAGTAAAAGGATTGTTGTCCCAGCCCTCATCCTATTACGAAAAATTTATTAGAGACAATAGCGCGGAGCTTATTAAATCAGGGGTTTATAATAAGAAAGAATTGGAAAAAGGCTATAAAAATTTAATTAACCATTTAAAAAGCGAAGGTTATTTACAAAGTAAAATCTATTCCGATCGTGTTTTTTTTAAAGACAGCAAAGCTTTTATTACAATCAATTTAGAGGAGGGGCCTTTGACTCTTATAAGGGATATACAAATAAAAAACGCAAAATCCGTTCCTGTGTGGGAAATTTTATCTCATATTAAATCCCGAATACAATCTACTCTTAAAGTTGATGTTGTTCAAAAAGATCTAAAGCGTATAGAAGACCTTTATAAAAGCAAAGGTTATATGCAAGTTAAAATAACAAATAAAGATAATATTATTAAATACACTCCAGCTAGCAGGTATGTTGACATAGTTATTGAAATTAATGAAGGCTCCAAAGCTTTTATTTCAAAAATTTCTTTTACTGGATTGAAAGAGGTTAAACCAGATTTGATAAGCAGTCTTTTAAAATTTGAAGCAGGAGATGTTTTAACTCCTTTAAAAAAAGAAAAATCCCTCCAGGCTTTAAGCGCGACAGGTCTTTTTTCAAATATCAATTTAAATGAGCATATAAAAGATAATAAATTTGAAGTGATTGCTGTCTTTAAAGAAAGGAAAGCGCGAACTTTAAGAGGAGGCTTGGGCTTTAATTCTCAGCGAGGCATCACCACTCAGGCTTGGACAGAGCTGACACATAGAAATTTGTTTGGCTGGGGAAGAGCCTTAGTTGCTAGAGCCAGCAGTCAAATTAACTTAACTCAGGGCCGTCCCTTTTTTGAGTATGAATTTTCCAGCCGTTATAAAGAGGTCTTTATACCAAAGTATGGCTATCAGGGGGATGTGAGTCTCTCTCACTCTAAAAATCTGTTTAAATATTCTGAAGAAAATATTAACTTTGTGAAGAGAACGCAATTAAGTTTTTTTATAGATAAAAATATAAGTGAGAGTTTAAAGCTCAAGTGGAATGCCTTCTCCTTTGAAAGCAGAAAAGAATTTTGCTCCAATCAAAACTGTCCAGAAAATCCTCAACAGATTGCCAGTACTAATATAAAATTTTCATGGGACAAGAGAAACAATATTTTTGCCCCATCAGAAGGTTATTTGCTGTCATGGACTACAGAGTGGGCGGATCCTCTTTTAGGCAGTAATAAAAACATCGCTTTTATAAAAACAGATATTAATAGTTATTTTTATTGGTCTTTTTTGGAAAATTATATTTTTGGATTTGTTCTAAAGGGGGGAGTGATTTCCACAGTTCAAAATAGCCGGTATATTCCTGTGAGCCGAGCTTTTATTCTAGGAGGCTATACTTCATTAAGAGGTTATGACGGGCATATAGAGGGGGAGCGCATACCC
>JAPPIY010000327.1 GCA_026914095.1 Oligoflexia bacterium | reverse complement strand
TATAATTCCCGGTATCAGTCCTTCCCGCGAAAGCCTGTCCTCGCGCAAACAGGGGCGGGAATCTATTCGTGGTTTGCAAGTTATCAAAGCTTATAGTTATACTGGTCTAGTTTGAGTTTTCCTCTTGTCTATCACTCCCGCAACATCTGTCCTTCCCGCGAAAGCGGGAATCCAGCTGAAAACCCGAATTTTCAAACAAGATCCGTATACTTAAAATTATTGATTTTTTCATGTTACTTTCTATTTACAACCTCACTGCAACACGATTATTTGCTTCAGTCATGTATATAATTCCCAAATCTTTAGTTTTGTTGTTATAAGAAGTCAATCGTTCGGAAGAATTATAAACCGCCAAACTGATTTTTTCATAATAGCTATAAAGTTTTTCAACAAGCTCAGAATGAGCAGAAGATAACTCTTGATTGCTTTGATGAACATCAGTCCAAGGATCAGACAAACTATCTGCTTCCCTCCTTCGCCCTATATCAAATTGATACTTAGGCAAGCAACAACCAAGCGGCAAATAGCGCTTTAAGCTCATGCCTTCCCTAATAGTCTTATAAAGCGAATCAAAGGCTCTGACAAATCCACTTCAAACCATTTTCTCCTAAAAATCGGACTTTTTGGATTAAAATGGTGATTGTTGTGCAAACCCTCTCCCCAAGATATAAGAGCTAAAATAATATTATTCCTGCTAAAATCTTTAGTTTTAAAATTACGGTATCCAAATAAATGCCCTACCGTATTAACAGAGCCTTCAATGTTCCATAAAAGCATAGCAGGGAACAAATACAAAGATATAACATAAAAGGGATCATTTAGATAACACAAGAGAGCATACAAGACCTGTAATTTAAAATAGCTCTTATGAACAAATAAATGAAAGGGATCCTTCATTTTGTCACTCATCAATCGCAGTTTAGGGCGATGAAACATATTAAAAAAATGAACCTCCCACCATCTTTTATGGTGCGGGCTGTGGGGGTCTTTGGCTTGATCCGTTTTTTGATGATGCTCCCGATGAATGGCGCACCAAGCTAAACTGCTCCCAGTTAAGCCAAACACACCACACAGAGTCCCAAAAATCTCAAACCACCGGGGCGCTGACCAAGATTTGTGAGCCAATAAACGATGATATGTCATGCTCATGCCAATACAGCCCATAAAAAAATAAACCAAGATAGAAAGTAAATAGTCCTTAGGACCAGCAAATAAGATCATAGGAATAATAGAGGCTTGCAATACAATTTGTGTTAAAAACAAAGGCTGGACAGACTTCTTAAATAAAACTTTCATCTTCAATAGTATCAACAAATAAAAACCTTAATATTATTAACTTAACCTATGATTGTAAAAAAAAGCAACTCTTTAACATGAATTTAAAAAATTAAGGAATTATAGACTGATCCTGTTTGAAAATTCGGGAATTATATACTTGACTGCAGTTAGTGAATGAGATATAATAAGATTATAAGTAGGAGGTCTTATTGAAAAAAGTATTTGGAAAAATGGAGTGAAATGCGGACACTGCAATTCAAAAAATGTTTCAAAGAAAAATAAAAAAGACGGCTTCCACTTTTGCAATGGTTGTAAGAAAAGATTTAATGTCCGAACCAACACAATTTTTCACCGCTCTAAAATCTCTTTAGATAAGTGGCTATATGCCGCTTATCTGCTTCAAACTTCAAGAAAGGGGGTGTCCGGCCTTCAAGTTTCAAAACAGCTTGGAATTACTCAAAAGACAGCTTGGTTTATGCTTCACAGATTAAGAGAAGCCTGTAAAGCCTGTAAAGCAGGAAGTTTTAAAATGTCTGGCTCTGTGAGTTGACGAGACTTACTTTGGCGGTGAAGCTAAAAACAAACATTCAAACAAAAAACCACAGAAAAGCGGTGTCACTGATAAGACAATGGTTCAAGGAATTAAAGCCGATAGGCAAATGAAGTTCCATATTGTAAATAGCCCTAACAAAAAGACTTTACAAGGTAACATATTAAAGAATGTAGAGGTTGGTTCAACCATACAGACAGATGAGTATAAAGGCTATATCGGGCTTGATAAACATTTTAAACACTTCACAGTCAAACACTCTGCAGGCGAATATGTCTGTCCTCTCTCTGGGGCTTCCACTAATGAACTTGAAAGTGTCTGGGCTTTGATAAAAAGAAGTTACAAAGGAGTTTATCATCACTGGTCTAAAAAGCACCTTCACAGATATACTGACGAATTTTCTTTCAGACTAGATAAAGGGAATTGTGCCATTGACACAATAAACAGAGTTCAATCTTTAGTAAAAGGATCAGAAGGCAAGAGGCTTACTTATCAGAAGTTGATTTCTTAATTTTATATAATATAGCCAAAGATAAAAGCTCTTTGATTAAATCCTCTGGGATATTTTCATGTAATGTGATTTCAACGAGTTTTTCTTTACCTTCAGTTTCAACCCATTTAGAAGCTTCAATAAAAATCTGCACATCTGTTTTTTCTTTTAATTTTTTATTTTTTAAAAGCAGACAATTTTCTTGTAAATAAGAATCTACATTATATTTATCTAATACTTTATTCCCTTCTTCAGTTATTTTCTTTAAAGACTTGGCTGTAGCCAAAGGTTTTATAAGGTCTTGATCAACTAAAGATTTATAGATGTAGTTTAGTTTTTCTGTTAAAGGTGTAATAGTTTTTTTAAATCCGTCTTGTATAGCAGATATTAACTTCTTTTCATCCTTGTTGAAGAAATTATCCTTTAAATCGCTCATCCAAGCACCCCTTTTTTATATACAAATACTTGTAAATGGTTTTGAGCAAAACAAGGTGAAGAATTAAACAGCTTGCAATTTGATAAGCAGTCTTGATATTGTTGTTGCTGTCTTTGATTGTTTTCTATACATTCCTGTTTTCTTTCAAGTTCAGCTTGTTTTCTTTTCATATCATCAAGGTCATTTTGCATTTGCCAATTATCCAAACCTAAACTAAAGCTGAAGTAAGATACTGCGGGCTGACTAAAAGTCAAGAAAAAAATAGCCACAATTAAACTTTTCATAAAAACCCCCTTTATTGTCAAAGCCTTTTTCGGCTTTTTATGGACTAAACTTTAATCTTTCTTATCTTATCAGATTTTTTCTTGATTTTACAGGTTTTTTTCTTCTTTTTAGGCTTGTATTTATAGGAGAGAATAAGCTTGATAAAAGCCTCAAATTCTTTCATGCTTTGAGTATGAGGGATAGGCTAACTGCAGTTAAGTATATAATTCCCGAAAATTCTTGTCTGAATGAGATTCCTGCCTCCGAGGGCAATGCCTTCGCAGAAGCGCAGACTATTGAGAAAAGTCTGAACAACCAAGCGGGAAAATTCAAACAGGATTAGTATATGCTTGGCGCCGAAAAATAAAGCCCTAAAATAACTAAGAACAAGGAATTTAAGGCTTTTTTCCAAATGATATCTCATATCAGCCTAAGAAAAAACGGGAATTACATACTTAACTTTCCGTTTCCCCTTAATCTTAATCCTGTTTTCTGGCCTTGTATTTTATGACTCCTAATTTTTTGCCAGAAACTCTTTTATTTTCTTAGCTTTAAAGTCTTTATGGAAAATCAAATATATAATACCTCCAGAAATTAAATAATCTTCTAATACTTTGAAACCTTCTTATATTTCAACCTATCAACTCAAGTGATTTCTAGGAAAATCTTTAACCTTTATTTGTTATTATTGAATCTCTTTGGATATTATATACTCAATTAGTTTTGAACTAAAAAAGGAAACCCAACTCAAAATTGAATTGGTATTAAAGATTTCTATTAAAAGAAAAAATGCGCTTATTTTTTCTTAAGCAAGCTTTGAAGAGCTTTTTTTATTTTTTCAATTAAACCTTTCATACAAAGTATTTTATAAAAACCAGTGAATTTAAACAAGAAAAAATTTAAAATTCAACTGGAGGGATGATTTTTCTTGCGTAAAACCCATTGATTGTTGGCTAAATGGCTGAATTTTAGAAATTTCATAGTAGATAAGTTAATAGCGCCTATTCAATCCGATTTTAAGGGTTTGCCAAATTAATCGTCAATAAATGAGGCTGTTTTTTGCTTTTCTTAAGAGCTCTTGCCAGCGCGCTTTTTCAATGTATCCGACAGGCTGGACGATCGTATCAGCCGACTTAGCTCTATAAAGGACTTGATCTTTTTTTAAGAAAAAAGTAGAGGGGAATATTGGATTGATAAAAGCAGTTGACTATAAAGGACTTGATCTTTTTTAAGAAAAAAGTCCTTTATCTATAAGGTTTTCAAAGGGTTTTTAGAGAAAATAGCGGCAATCAATTTAGCTACTATGGGAAATTTGAAAAATAGGCATTTTTTTTTTGACAAAAGGAAAAATGAGATATACCTTGAGGCCTTGATTTTGGACGCATTAAAAAGCAATAAGTTTAAATCTCGTTAGATACTGTTGTTTTTTTGCTTGAATAATTGAGAGGTTTTTACAATGAATATGGAGAATCAAAGAATACGGATTCGTTTAGTGGCTTTTGACCATAAGCTTTTGGATCAGTCTGTCCGTGGAATTGTGGACACAGCAAAAAGATCAGGGGCTAATATTGTGGGTCCTATTCCCTTGCCTGTAAAAATCAACCGCTACACCGTTTTACGATCTCCTCATGTGAATAAAAAATCCAGAGAGCAATTTGAGATTCGCAGTTTTAAAAGGCTGTTGGAAATTTCTGAGCCAAGCCCTCAAACTATTAACCAATTGATGAAGTTAGATCTTCCAGCCGGTGTGGATGTTTCTATTTCCACTGAAAATCCAGGAGGAGATAAAGTTCAGAAGAAAAACGGATGAGGTGAGATGATGAATAATAAAAAAGAAGAGCAAAATAATACCCCCCTTCAGTCTTCAGTTGAAACAGCGGATAAGGCTACAGCTAAAGCGACTCAACCAACAGAAGCTTCAGTTGAAAAGACAGCTGAAGAAGCCAAACAGGAAAAAGCTCCTCTTCCAGCTAGTCAAGAAAAAGAAGAGCAAAAAACGAGTCCGGTTAAACAAAATGAAAAGTCTGGGGATGAGATTCAAGAAACTAAAGCCAATACCGTTAAGTTGAATGGCCTATTTGCTTTTAAAATGTCCATGTCCACTTTTTATAATGAAAAAGGGGAGAGCTTTCCTGTTACAGCTCTTAAGTATGAGCCTTGTTCAGTTTCACAAATTAAAACCAAAAAAAAGGAATCTTATTCAGCGGTTCAAGTGGCTTTTAAAGCTCAGAAGAATAAAAGATGCTCTAAAGCTTTGATTCAGCATCTGGCTCCGGCTGGTTTTAAAGAAGGCGCGCGTTTTGTGAAAGAAATTCGTCAAACTCCACCAGAGGGAATCAAGCTGGGGCAAAAGCTTTCTATTGAAAGCGTGAAAAAGGGGGATTTGGTTAAAATTTCCGCTCTTTCTAAAGGAAGAGGATTTGCGGGTGTGATGAAACGTTGGAATTTTGCCGGCGGAAAAGCGTCTCACGGCTCTAAGGCTCACAGAAGAACAGGCTCTATAGGCCAGCATACAGAGCCGGCAAGGGTGTTCCCAGGCCGTAAAATGCCGGGTCAATATGGTTTTCAAAAAGTGAGCTGTTCTAAAGTTCCTGTAGTGGATGTTCTAATTGAGGAAGGAATCCTTTTTGTAAAGGGGCCTGTGCCGGGAGCCAGGAA
>JAPPIY010000012.1 GCA_026914095.1 Oligoflexia bacterium | reverse complement strand
AAGCAACACCTCAGCCTAACCGCCAATCACACCGCACCTCCCACCAAATCCCCCTCCCCGCCCCCCACCCCCCCCACCCCCCCCGGCGGGGAAATTCAGTTGAAAAACAATCAAAGCAAAATAATAAAAAATGAAGACTATATTATTCATCTCCCTGAGAAAGTAGTAGTTCCTGCTGAAGGATTTAATGAATATAGACACTATGTTATTCAAACAAGTTTTACAGAAGATAAATGGATAAAAACCGTTAAATTTCAGGTAAAACCGAAAATTATTCATCATGTAGCTCTGTTTATTATGGATTTGTCATTTAAACATTCATATATCTCAAATAATCAACATATGGGTAAAAAAATACTAGCAGCTTTCGGTACAACTGTCGGAGAAGGAATAGATGTTTTTGGGCAAAGTGATGAAATTGGATATAAATTACCCCGTAATTCTAAGTTTGTTTTAGAAATTCATTATGAATCTATAGGTAAGAAAGTAATTGATGACTTTACCAACATTCATATAAGTTTTCATAGTACAAAGCCAAAATGGAAGGGACTAACTTATAATATTACTAATACAAAATTTGAAATCTCCCCCCATGTGTCAAACTATAAAGTAAAAACATCATACAAAATAAACAGAACAATGTTTCTTACGCGAGTCAGGCCACATATGCATTTAAGAGGAAAAGCTAGTTCTATGTTTATTATAGATCCAAATGGTGTAAGGAAACGAATTTTTAGTGTTGATCCATTTATGAAAATTTTTGAAAAGATATACACTTTTCAAAATCCTGTTTTAGTAAAACAGGACTCTATTTTAGAATGTATTAACTGGTTTGATAATAGTGTAGAAAATCCTATTAACCCTAATCCAGAAAGGAATGTAACTTTTGGGTTTTCTACAAAAGATGAAATGAGTCAATGTTATTTTCACTGGCAAGTTCCCGTTGATTCAAATGCCCGATATTTATGGATTTCTAATCCTTAAAACAGTATGGAGAAATTGAGATGGATAAGAGTTATTTTGGAGTTGGACAAAAAAAAGCTTCCAGAAAAATAAAATACCTTTCTACAATTTACCTTCTTTTCTGGCTGTAGACATTCTTTTCTCCATACCCTCTTTCAATAAATATACTCTGTCTAAATTATGAATCACTAGAGATATTTCCCTTGTTAGACTCTCTTGATACAATTTCTCATCTTTTGACAGCTTTCTCAAATAATCTACAGCCATTTTGATTTATTTCAGGTTTTTTGATGAATACCAAGGATAAAATCTCCAGATATTTGTTGTCAGAACATTGATTTTATATTTTCTGTGTGTTGTAGGAGAGACTGTTCTTTCTTAGAAAAAAGCAAAAGCAAATAAAATACACTTAAGGTTAAAGGCTGAAAGAATAGTTTTTAGGCTTTTCTATTTGAATGGAAGGCGGGGAGTTTTTTTAAAGAAGAAATTAAAAGAAATACAATGGGGAGAGAGGTGAAAAGAAAAACTATAAAAGCGCTGGTTGGAAGGCTTAAAAAGTAAGAGCCGGTTAAGCCTAATAGACTGACAGCTACAGCTGTTAACCAGCCAAATATTAATCTGTGAAAAAAACTTTTAAATAAAAAACCGCTTAAAAAAGAAGGCGCGATAAGAAAGACAAAAACCAGAAGGACGCCAACTAATGAAACAGAGCTGGCAATTATAACACTGAAAAGCATGTAAAAAAGCAGATTCCATTTCCAGAGATTGTTTTTACCTGTAGAGTTTTGCCATATTTGCTTATGAAAAATAAAATAGAAAGAAGAGACTCCCGCATAAATTATAAATGTTTTTATAGCTTCACCCCAGCTGACCCATATCAGATGGCCTGTAAGGGTTTGTTTGATGTGTTCGCTTCCATGGGGGCTTTTATCTAAGAGAAGAATCACAAGGACTGAAAAGAAGGCATACACAATTCCAATAAAAGCTTCTTGTGAGATTTGTTTTTTATAGAGATATTAAAGTGAAAAAAACACTGGCGGTTAAGGCGGAAGACAGCACTGTGAAGTAAGTTTTTAGAGAATCATGCTCCCAGCCCATCAATAGAGAAAGGGCTAGGCCAAAAGCTCCCGCTTGGGCTAAAGCTAAATCTACAAAAATAATATTTCTCTCTAAAACATGCAGACCTAGATAACAGTGTATTCCCGTCAGTATCAAGCAAATTAAAAAAGCAGGGCCTAAAAGTAAGATAAAATCCATTGCTTATTTTGCCTTGCAGGACTCAATGGATTGAACAATCCCCTCTATCAGCAGAATGTAATTTGTAGCTGTTTCTACAGCTCCCACTTCTATAGCTGTTGGCTGAACTAAAATATTGGCCATTTGTTTTAGTTTTTTAGCCCATTTTGTTTGATACCAGCTGGCGGTTAAAACACAAAAGCTTTGTTCTTGTTTTATTTTTTTTACAATATGTAAAATATGTTTTGAAGAAGGGGGGATGCCTGGTTTTTCTTCTATTAAGCCAGTGAGTTTTAAATCAAAACGGTCTAAAAAGTATTCAAAACTGCTGTGATAGCTTACTATTTTTTTAACACCGGATTTTTTTATTCTCTGCTCCCATTCTGTTGTTTTTTTGAGCAGTTTTTTTTCAAACATTTCTTGATTTTTTATATACTGAGTTTTGTTGTTTGGATCCAACTCAGCAAGTTTGTTGGAAATGGCTTTGACAGCTTGGATGGCTCTTATAGGGTCAAGCAAAAAATGAGGATTTCCAAAGGGATGAATATCGCCAAAAAAGCGATCCACTTTGGTTGTTGGAACAGATAAAGCGGTTATAAAATCACTGGTGTCTAAATATCCCTGTTTTCCTTTTTGAATTTTGGGGTTTTTAGATCCGGCAATGATATTAGGCAACCAGCCAACTTCTAAATCTAAACCATTTATAATAAGTAAATCGGCTTTATTGGCTTTGAGCATATAGGATGGTTTTGCTGAAAGATAGTGAGGGTCCTGCTTTCCTTTTGTTAAAGACTCTATTTTTAATAAGGCGCCCGCTATCTCTTGGCTGAGAGATCGCAAAGTGTTTGTGCTGGTTAAAATATAAAGCTTTTTTTTAGGGGTTGAATCCGATGGCTTTTTAGAGTGGGAATCCGAATAAGAAACAGCAACTGTCACTAATAAGGCGAGTGACAATAAAATGTTTTTCAGCATTTTATAGACCTCAATTTTAGTACAGATGGGCAGGGTGCGCTCCTAAACTCATATTAGTTTGTAAAGCGATAGCATAACTCCAATCCGCATTTATTTTTATCATATCATATTGTAATCTTACGGCTGAGTATTCGGTGGCTGTCCAAGCTAGCAAAGTGGAATATTTTTGTAATTCTATCTGTTTCCACTTAGAATCTAAAATGACCTCCGCTCTCCCCTGTAGCCACCAATTTTTTAAAAGTTGAAATTGAATGTAGGAGTTTAAGCTGGCGGCGTTTTTTGTGGGTTTTAAGTTTTTTAATGCGAGTCCTCGTGGAGGTTTTGTTGATTGTTTTGAAAGCTTTCCATTGGAATAAACAAGCTCTGTCGTCCAGACAGCGCTGTTTATATTATTCCCATCTTGCCATTTCCAGGTGAGAGAAAGGTTGTATAAATCTTTCCACAGGTCTATTTGGTTGATATAATTTGTTATATTGTTAATAGAAACTAAAGAAAAAGAATTGGGTTTGCTCAGCTCCTTGATTGTTCTGGCATAGGTTAAATCCAGCTCTAAAGTGGATTGATCGGTTAAGTCCCAAAGGTTTTTAAGAAATAAAATCCCGCGGTAATGCTCTTCTTTAATGGTTTGAATAACAGCTTCTGAATACCAGGGAAGAGGGCTTAGATAAGCTATAGAAGCCCCCACTCCATTTAAACCGTGAAATCCAAAAAGTTTTTGATTGATTAAAGGAGGATCAATAAAAGGGTAATAATGGCTGTGCAAGTCGTTATGCCGTCCAAAAAAGGTATAAAACTTGCCGGCTCTCAAGGTGAAGTTGGGAATAAATAAACTGTCAATATAAGCTGTTTCTAAATCCAGATCAAAATGACTGCCATGTTGAGCTAGCCCCAAAGAGATATTTCCTGTCCAATAAGGATCAATATTAGATTTGAAGTAAAGCTCAACTTCTTGAACGGAGACGCCATCTGTTGATTGATGTTGGTGTCCTTCATGGGAATGAGCGGATCCTTTATGAGATTCCTTTTCAGAAGGCTTGTCTTGAAAAGATTTTTGGCCTAAAAGCAAGATGTTTAAGCTGATGTCAGGATTTGTTTTAGTGGGAACAGCCAGAGCATAGTTAACAGTGAGTAAAAATAAAATCAGGGAGTTTAATAGCTTCATTTTGTATCCTTTCTGTTATTACAGTTATTTATATGGTCTAGTTTGAATTTTTACTTCAGCTGTCGTTCCTGCGAAAGCGGGAATCCCCATAGAAAACTCAAATCAAACAGGATCAGTATAACATGATAACTTTTATATATTCAAGAGGGTTGTTACTTTTTGATCCGTATTTGATATATAGTTTTTATCTGGAATATCACCTACTTAAATCCAGCTAGCGGTTTTAATCCTTTAAGATCAAGGTTTTTGAGGTTTGATGTCGTCTGAGTGTCGTCTGGCTTATTTGAGTCAGTTTTAGCTCCGGTTTTTTGAAAAAGCCAATTATTTGTTTCAAAGGAAGATAAGGTTTTGAGGGAATTGTGCTTTTGAAGCAACAAAACAAAGCCTTAAAATAAAGCTATAAACAAGGAATTTACATCTTTTGAAGCCTAGCTCATAACTTATACGCTCTAAAATTTAGTTTTTTATCTGTCTCATAATAATCTTCTGAGATTCCTATATTTAAAGGCTGTTATAAGATTTTTGATGTGTCAAAAGTATAATCCCCTGAAAAAGTCCTTTTGTTGTCTCGTGATTTTTGTTCAAAAGCTTGCGAATCAACTTGCAAAACACAGGATTGAATTTTGCAAGTTGATTTGAAACTGTGTTAAAAATTTCCTTTAAAATAAGAAAATATAAGGAGTTTCAGACTGTATGCCCAAGGCTTTTAGTTCAAACAAATGAAAACAGGGCCGTCTAAATTTTAAGAACGCTTTTAAAACTTATCGAGTATATATTTTGATAAGTCGGAATCTAGTTTATAATATGTGTTTGGAAGGCTATTCACAACCTCTCTAGTATGTAGAAGCCATACCTTTAGATGTGGCACAAAAAAACAATTATTTTTTTTAGAAAACATACCAAACAAACGGATACAAGTAGGGTAACACTGATTTTGTATTTTTATTCCAGGCATTGAACTTGTGTGCGTATAACCAATGCCTTCGATAGTCTGTGTTTCTGCACAATATTCAACGCATCGAGAACCAATCCAAACCTGTCCGCTGGGACAAGGCTTGAAAGACACCTGATTCTCATTTTCATCAAAGCCTTGGATTGTATTTCCTAAATCGAATGCATATTTCATTTTATTAAATATCTTATTATTGGAATAGGTGGGATAATCAAGACCCAGACTTACAAATAATCCTAGACTTGGTATAAGTACTGAATAAGAACTACCTGAACCACTATTCATTCCAAAAGGGAAACACCTTCCGGCTACTAATTTCATTCCGTGGAAGGTTTCAAGACCAAAAATCTTGGTACAGATTTCCACACATTGAGTTCCGGTCCATGTATATCCTGTAGGG
>JAPPIY010000001.1 GCA_026914095.1 Oligoflexia bacterium | reverse complement strand
ATCAGCTTTTTACATTTCTTTTCAGTGTAACTTTATCTTTTTATTTTTTTCTGGGTCATACACTGAAACTCCTTATATTTCCTTAGTTTAAAGGCTTTTTATGCGAAATTAAATATATAATTCCCGAATTTTCAAACAGAAGAGGAACACTCAAACAAGATCAGTATATACTGACTAATTGTTTTTTTCAAAGACTTACAGCTGAGAAGCTTAAAACGAGTTCGGATTTGACCACTCTGCGACTGAAAGTCGCTGAGTAGCAAAAAGCCTATTTGAGCTGTAAGTCTTTGAAGGATACACAACATTGAAATTTCAAGCAGGATCAGCTTCATTCCCAAACTTTGAGCTTTCTTAATTGAAAAAGCCTTTAAAAAGGAAGTTTTTGTAACTTTTCTATCAATAAAAATCTCAACTCATCAATATTCTTCATCGGATCACTATGAGACATCTCCTGATAAAGAATTTCATGTTTTAAATCATTCAACTTGTTCTTTAAATCAGAAATATCTTGATTTTCTATAAAGCGGTTGAGATACAAAACAGCTTTTCTTTTAAAATCCCCTACATCTGTTTCATACAAATATTTGATCTTTTCTATCAAATCCTGTTTTGTTAAAGCGCCAGACATTTTAACCCCTTCATTATTTAAAAAATCCCTTGACTGGCAGTTTTGTTAGAAAGGCCAGCTTGAACATTCAATTGCTGAACTTCTGCGCGGGATAAACTCTCTAAGCTCTGAACTAAGTTTAAAAAACGATCCGATTCCTCTTTAGAGACAATTCCTTCTGTTAAGCTCAAAAATTTCCCAATGTAATCCTCCCTTGCAAAAGGCTTTTTTCCAAAAGGGTGAGCGTCCGCCAATTTTTTTTCACCTGAGATCACTTCTCCATTTTGCATTTCTATTTCCACCCGTCCGCCAAAAGCTCTTTGATTGGGATCGGGATGTTTATATAAATCCGTCCATTTTTTTTCTTCAAAAGTTTGGATTTTATGCCACAACTTAACAGTCTCAGGACGGCTGGCTCTCTCCCTGCTATAAGAGTCAATATGATGCCAACAGCCGTCTTCCAAAGCCACAGCAAAAATATAAGAGATACTATGATCTAAAGTCTCCCTGCTGGCTGAAGGAGACATTTTCTGAGGATCTCCAGAACCCGTTCCTATGACAAAATGGGTGTGGTGAGAGGTGTAAATTCGGATTTGTTTAACAAGAGAAAAATCTTTTATTTTCTCCCTCAGCTCAAAAGCCAAATCAATAAGAGCTTGCGCCTGATACTCCGCGGAGTGCGCTTTTGTATAACTCTCTAAAATACTGTTTTTCTCTTCTCCTTTTTCTACTAGAGGAATCTCATAATGAGCTGATTTTCCATCTAAAAGCCAGGCCACAACAGAATCCTCCCCTTCATAGATAGGAGAGGGAGACTTTTCCCCTCTCAAAGACCGATCCACAGCCTCAATAGCCATTTTTCCCGCAAAGGCGGGAGCGTAGGCTTTCCAACTGGAAATTTCCCCCTTCCGAGACTGGCGGGTGGTGAAAGAGACATGAACCGCCTGCTGGATGGCCTGATAAGTTTGCTCTAAACTCATATTTAACAAAGCGCCCAAACCTCCTGCCTGGGCCGGGCAAAGATGGGCAATATGATCCATTTTATGTTTGTGCAAACAGATTCCCTTTACAAGGCTGATATGAATCTCATAAGCGGACAGGAGTCCAGCTAAAAGCTCTTTTCCTGTTTTCCCTGTGTGTTGGGCGACTGCTATTAAAGGAGGGATATTATCAGCGGGATGAGAATAGTCTTCCGCCAAATAAGTGTCATGAAAATCAAGCTCTCTCACCGCCACTCCATTGGCCCAAGCCGTCCATTCCGGGCTACAGCGAAACTTATTATCCACACCAAAAAGACAAGCGCCTTCCTTAAAAGGATGAGCTAAGGCTTGATCTCTGGCATGAATCACCGGCTCTCTATTCAGACTCGCTATAGCCACTGCGGAATTGTCAATGATCCGATTGATCAGCTGGTCTTTGGCTTTTTCAGAAACAGGAGCAGGATCTAAAGCCACTTGAGCCAGATGCCATGCCAGCTGATCTTCTTTTTTCAGCTTTTTTTGAGAGGAATAAACTTTTAATAAAAAATTCTTCATAATGAGTTGAGTTCAGCTCTTAAAAAACCCTTAGAAAGATTATAACACTTTGTGTTTTTACATGAGAAAAAACATATTTACAAGTATTACTCAAAATTAAAGGGAATTATATACATGACTAGCCAAAAAGCTCTAAAAGCCTTTAAATATAAGGGTTTCAAGGAATTTACTATTCAAAAATAAAGGTAAAAGTTTTAAGCGATTAAAGCGGTTTTCTTCAGAGAAAAAGCCACAAAGCCTTGAAATTTGGCGAGTCAAGTATATAATTCCCAAATTAAATAAGATTTACATCGCCTGAGGTCTTGGAACATTCAAAATTTCCAATCCTCTTGACAGCGTCCTATGAGTCATTTGAGTTAATAAAAGCCGATCCGACTCTCTATTGTGCCCTAGGATTCTATGCTGATTATAAAAACGGTTGAACTCTTTAGACAAATCCAACAAATATCTAGCTAAAATATGAGGTTTAAATTTTTGAAGAGATTGAAAGCAAACCGATTCAAAAGACAACAGCCTCCAAGCTAAAGACTCTTCATCAGGCTCAAAAGCGGATAGAAACTTTTTTGAGTGAATAGAGCTTGCTTTTTTCAACAAACTTCCCGCCCGAACCAAACTGTATTGCGCAAAAGGACCAGTGTCTCCATTAAAATCCAAAACCTTGTTCCATTCAAAATCAACATCTTTGATTCGATCTTGAGCCAAGTCATTAAAAACCACAGCTCCCACAGCCACTTCCCGCGAGATTTTTTCTTTGTCCTGTAAAGCCGGGTTTCTCTCTTCAATGATTTTTCTCACTCTTTCAATCGCTTGATCTAAAATATCTTTCAAGTACACAGCCTGCCCTTGACGGCTGGACATTTTTCCTTCACCTTTAAAACGATACATGCCAAAACTTAAATGCAAGTTTTTAGAATCCCACTGAGGATTGAGTTTGCGAACCACTTCAAAAATCTGTTTAAAATGCAAATTTTGATCCGAGCCAGTGATATAAATATTCTGATCGGCTTTTAAAGTTTCAAAGCGGTAAATAAGGCTGGATAAATCTCTGGCAGAATAAGTGGAGGCTCCATCTCTTTTAAAGATCAAACAAGGCGCGGAGCTAACTTCTAAAAAAACCACTTTAGCCCCCGCGCTTGTCTGCAGGAGCTGTTTTTCTTTCAAGCGGGATTTTAAATCCTCCATAAACTTGATATAAAAAGACTCTCCCAAAACCAAATCATGCTGGACATTTAAAAGCCTCCAATATTTTTCATAGTTTTTTAAAGAAAGAGAGACAAACCACTGCCACAATTTTTTCAGCTCCTCGTCCCCTTGCTCCAGTTGCTGAAAAAGCTTTCGCGCCGCCTCTAGATTTTTTTCCTCTGACTCGGCCTCTTTATAAAAACGCACATACAAATGAGCCAAAGATTCAAAAGCCCTGCTTTTAAAATCATACTCCCGCCCCCACTTGTTATAAGCCCACAAAAGCTTTCCAAACTGGCTTCCCCAATCCCCCAAGTGATTCACTGCGGTCACCTTAAAGCCGAAAGCCTTAGCTAGATTCACTAAAGCCTGGCCTAAAGCTGTTGCTCTCAGATGGCCGATATTCATAAACTTGGCGACATTAGGAGAGGCAAAATCCATAATCCAATGCGGGGCTTGAGGGTTTTTAAACTGAACAAGCGCTTCCTCCTGTCCCAGCTTTTCCAAATGCTCTTGAATATAAGAAGATTGAAAATTAAAGTTAATAAATCCCGCTAAGCGCCGGCAGGACTTTAAAAAGGAAGGGAGAGACTGATTGATTTTCTCCGATAAATCCTGAGCCAATTTTTGAGGAGAGGTTTTTTGTTTTTTAGCCAGAGCAAAAACAGGTAGCGATAAGTGGCCATGCGCGGGGTTTCTAGCCTGCTCTAAAACAATCTCTTCTTCCGGCAGAAAAGACTTCAAATGAGAAATCAACTCCTGTTTTATAAAAGCCAGACGGCCTTGCTCTTTTAAAGAAAACGGCATAATAGGCCTTTTATATCTTATAAGGGAAAAAAAAGCAAAATCCGTTGCATTATTTATTTTTAAAAGGCAAGATTGTTTCAGAATGAAAATCGGGATAGGGACCGCCTGTTTTTTTGCCCTGCTTTCCGTCTGCGGTCATTTTTATCTGGCTAAAAGAGCTTATCAGCTGTCGGCTGGTTTGGCCAAACAGAGCGCGATATGCCACATCAACGAAAATATCAACTGTGATCAGGCTTTGCTTTCACCTTACGCCAAAATTTTTAATTTTTCTATCTCCGACTTTGGTTTTGCCTTTAATTTGATTGTGTTTCTGCTGATTCTCTTTGCGCTCAAGTTTAGTTTGAGCGATTACTGGAAAAACCTATCGTTTTATCTATCGAGTCTCATTGCTCTTTCTTCTCTTGGAATGGCCTTTTTGTCCCTCCTACACAGCTTACACTGCCCTGTCTGCTGGAGCCTGTATCTTTTCTCTTTTATCCTATTAGCCAGTTTGTTTTTTGCTTTTAAATCCAGTTTAAAATCCCCTCTTGTTTTTATCTTACAGGCTGTCCAAGAAAAAAGCTCTTACTTATTGGCGATTGTCATCTTTTTATGCGCTTTATTTTTGCATATTAGTTTTGTAAATGCTTATAACATAAAAGATCAAAAAGAAATTATCTCTGCTCTTTTAACAGACTGGCAGTATGAGCCTCCTATTAAAATACCCCCTCAACACTTAATACAAAAAGGAGCGGAAGACTCCTCTATAGTGATTGTAGAATTCGCTGATTTTTTATGTCCTTCTTGTAAAAGGGTGCAAGAGCCTTTAAAAAGATTCCTCAAGAATTTTCCCGATGTGAAGTTTTACTTTTTTGCCTTTCCACGAGACAAAGCCTGTAACGATTCATTTCCTTTTAGCCGTTCTGGATTAAGTTGTGAGCTAAGCAAAGCCATTGTTTGCGCCAAAGGCAAGGCTTGGGAGTTTCATGATTTCTTTTTTGACAAACAGGCGCAATTTCAAACAGCGGAAGGCGACACAGAGAAAACGCAAAAACTTTTAGATGAAATTATAAATAAGACTCAATTAGACAAGGCTCAATTTGAACTCTGTATGAAAAATGAATCCACATTAGAGAAAGTGAAACTCTCCGCTCAAGCGGGAGGACAGGCTGAGATTGAAGGCACTCCCAGCTTTTTTATCAATGGAAAAAAACTGCGATCTTATGATCCTCAGCTTGTCCTCTTATATAAAATCCATCAATATTTAAAACCTCAATAAAAATATGGAAACAATTGTCGCCTTAGGATCGGGGAAAGGCTCCACGATTAAGTTTTTTTGCCAAAAAATACAGAAAGAAAAACCCAATTTCAAAATAACAGCTCTGATTACAGAAAATCCACAGTCCGGTTTGTTAAAAACAGCTAAAAAATTCAATCTCCCCTGCCATGTTATAAGGTATGACAAGCAAAATTTTACAGCTTGGGATCAAAAACTGTGTGACACCTTGATTTTATACAAACCTTCTCTTATTTTATTGGCCGGCTTTTTAAAAAAAATAGGGCCTATTGTTTTAAACCAATTTCCAAACCAGATTATAA
>JAPPIY010000070.1 GCA_026914095.1 Oligoflexia bacterium | reverse complement strand
GAATGTGGAAATTTCTGAAAATGTTTTTGCCGGATTTGATCCCTCTGGACAAATTAAGGATTTAGTCTTAAAAGCCTCTATTGAGGTAAAAATTTATTTAATCCAAACTTTTTGGAAAAAGAACTCGCTTTTGAGCTAGTGATTTTAATAAAAAGGCTAACTTTTTTAAGCTGAAAGGCCAGCTTATATAATAAACTCTTTATAAATAAAGAAACAACAGATAATATAAAAAGACAGCTATGAAACGGCAATTTTTACTTTTTGCGCTGGTTTTTTTGTTTTTGACTCCGGTCTTAGATGTGGAGGCTAGAAAGAGAAGAAAAGTTTTTCCTAGAAAATGGTCTATATCTCTGGTCAATGCCTATAGTTTTTATAAAATCAAAAAATCAAACGCAGAAAATCCAAACACATGGACAGATTGGGAAGATGGACAAACTCAGAAATTTTTTTCAGCCTTAGAGCTGAGTCGGAATTTTGGCCGTTTTGAAGTGGGGGCTAAAATTCAAAATACAAAGCACACCTTTATATCTCCTTTTTTTAAATGGAATTTAAACAAAAACTATTCAAGAGCCAGCATTGTTCCCTCTTTCACCGTGGGTTTTGTTCCCTCTATTCTTATGGGAGCTTGGTTAAGAGCCAGTTTAGGCTTGTCTGTCAATCGCTATATGAGTGTGGAGCCTTTTATAGGGGTTTATGCCTGGGATAAGATAAAAGACCATCCTGGATATGAAAACCACAACGCGCACTTCCATACCGGCCTAAAAATTAACCTTTACTATTAAATAAAAAAGTTAAAATGAACAAAAGAGACCTATACCAATTTTGTTTGAGCTTTTCAGTTGAGCCAGTTATTCCCGCAAAGCCTGTCCTCGTGGAAACGAGGACGGGGGGCGGGAATCCAACTGAACCCCCAAAACTCAACAGAATCAATATAGAGGGGTGTTCAGAGCAAGAGCGCAATTTTTTAAATGGCTTTTAGAGCTTAAAAGAAAAAACAAAACAAGCAGGAAGAGGAAGACAAAAAATAAAAAAACTATTACAAGATGACCTCAAGGCGCTATGGCAAATTCCAAAAACAATTTTTTCAGCTTTTTTAAAACAATCTTTCAAAATTTTTTTTCAACAGAAGCCAGCAGCAGTTTAATTTTACTGCTCTTTACAGGGCTGGCTCTCTTTATGGCCAATTCCCACTGGCAAGGGCTTTACGAAACAATCATCCATTACCCTCTTTCCATCAGTTTAGGCAATTACTCCATTAAAGCCAGTTTTCACTATATTATAAACGAAGCCTTAATGTCTTTATTCTTTTTTGTTGTGGGAATGGAAATAAAAAGAGAGCTTATAGAGGGGGAGCTGTCTTCTGCTAAAAAAGCCTCTTTGCCTTTGATTGCCGCTATTGGAGGGAGTTTAGTCCCCGCTCTTATTTTTTATTTTTTCAATCAGGGGCTGGAGACAGAAAGAGGCTGGGGGATCCCTATGGCGACAGACATTGCCTTTGCTATTGGCGTCATGAGTTTATTGTCTCACAAGGTTCCCTTTTCCCTCAAAATTTTTCTGCTTTCTATTGCCATCATTGATGATATTATTGCTGTTTTAGTGATCGCTCTTTTTTACAGCCAGACAATCTCAGGGCCTTTTTTAGCCCTCACTTTTATTGTCTGCTTTGCTATTTTTCTTTATTTTAAATTGCATATCAACAACAGCTTTTTATTGGCTTTTTTGGCCATTGCCTTATGGTCTTGCCTATATAACAGCGGAATCCATGCCACTCTCAGCGGCGTGATCTTAGGGGCTTTAATCCCCGGTAAAAACAGATGGACGAAAAAGCAAGCTTTAGACTCTGTCCGAAAAGTTTTTACAAAAAAAGCGGAAACCTCGCTGTCAGAATTAAAAACTTTAAAAGGCATGGTGGGCGACACAAAGCCTATTTTACAAAGACTGATCTCTTTTTATCATCCTTATGTCAGTTACATTATCATGCCTCTTTTTGCTTTTGCCAATGCCGGCATTCTAATTAAAGGGGTGGAACTCAAAAGCTGGATTCAAAGCCCTGTCTCTTTAGGAATTATTTTAGGGTTATTTTTAGGAAAACCCTTAGGCATCACTTTGTTTTCTTATTTAGCCTGCAAAATAAAAATCTCTCAAAAGCCTTCTAATATCTCATGGACACAAATTGTTGCTATGAGCTGTCTGGCCGGTATTGGTTTTACCATGTCTTTATTTATCCTCAATTTAGGTTTAGGCGCTGAAAGCTCAGCTTACTTTTTTGCAAAAATGAGCATTATACTCGCCTCTTTTGCTTCTGCTGTCACGGGCCTGGCTCTTTTAGGTTTTGGAAAAACTATCCCTTTGAGCCAAAGAAAAGGCCCCATTTAATTTTTTACTTGAAATCAATAAATTTAGTTTTTATAGTCTCATAAAATCTAAAGGAGTAAAAATGGCCACTGTAAAAATTTACACAAAAAGCTCTTGCCCCGCTTGCGATCTGGCAAAACAAATTTTGAGCCAAAAAGGCGTCTCTTTTGAAGAGTTTGTTATGGATGACAAACCAGAGGAGCTGAAAGCTTTAATAAATAAAACCAACCTGAGAACAGTGCCTCAAATTTTTATCAATGATCATTTGATTGGAGGCTGTTCTGATATGATGGACTTGGATAAAAAGAATCAACTGGATATTCTCTTACAAGCTGAAGACCATTGAAATCGGTTGGCATTTTAGGAGGCGGCCAATTAGCCAAACTTTTAAGCTTGAGCGCCAAAAATTTAGACCTTAAAGTTTGGGTCCTATCTCCTTCAAAACAGGATCCTGCGGGCCAAAACAATCCTTATTGGATAAAAGGAGATCCTCACAGCTTGACAGACTTAAAAAAATTTTTAACAAACAAAGACATTCTAAGCTTTGAAAGTGAGTTTTTTTCAGCCAAACAAATTAAAAAAGCTTTAAAACCCAAATCCTCTCTCTTTATCGCCCCTTCTTTAAACAATTTAAAAAATATTCAAGATCGGGCTTATCAAAAAAAACTTTTAAAGAAACATCACATTCCAACCACTGACTTTGTTCCTGTAGAATTTAAAACTCGGCAGTCTGGACAAAAAAAACTTTTAAATTTATGGAGCCAATGGGGGGCCTTTGTTTTAAAAAGCCGAATGGGAGGCTATGATGGCTATGGAACTTTTGTCATTAAGAAAAAATCCCACATAAAACAAATAAAACTCCCCCAAACAAACTTCATTGCTGAAAAGCTCATTCCTTTTAAAAGAGAGCTGGCTCTTTTATCCGCCAGAAATAAGAAAGGGCAAATTGTTTTTTTCCCCTTGGTGGAAAGCTTTCAAGAAAAATCCACTTGTCTGTGGGTGAAAGGCCCTGCCCAGCATAAAAAACTGAAAAGCCTAAAAACACAAATAAAAAAATTTTTAAGCCATATAGATTATCAAGGAGTGATAGCTTTTGAGCTTTTTGACACTCATTCCAACTTAATAGTGAATGAGCTGGCTCCTAGAGTGCATAACACCGGCCATTACTCCTTAGACGCCTTAACAGAAGATCAATTTAGCCTTCACCTTAAAGCAATCAGCAATCAAACTTTAAAAACCCCCCGTTTAAAATATAAGGCTTTTGCTATGCTCAATCTTTTAGGAGAGGGCGCTAAAAAGCCTTCCTTTAAAAAACGAAGCTTGCTGGATAAGGCCTGCCAAAGCCAATTATACCGATCGGGTTTGAACTTTCAACATGACTTGTTCCGTCTTCCCCCAGAAGACAGGAACTCCCGCGATGACAGTCATTCCCGCGAAAGCGGGAATCTTCGGAAAAAGCAGGAAAATTCAAACAGGATCCGTATAAAAAAAGAAAAAATCAGCCTCTACTGGTATGGGAAAACAGAAAGCCGTATCGGAAGAAAGATGGGACACTTGAACAGCGCTGGAAGCTCCGGCAAACAGGCTTTAAATAAATTATTAAAGCTTAGACCCTTTTTCAAAATTTAAAAGATAAACTCTAAACAGAGAAGACAAAAAACTCTATCAAAAATTAAAGCAAAAAGTCTGATAATGTTGCCAAGAGAACTTTAAAAAAGCTTTTTTTATGGGAATTATATACATGACTTCACTAAAGATTTTTAAACTAAAGAAATACCAAGGGTTTTAAGCTATTCCAAAAAATAAATCGGGATAAAATAGGAATCTAAAAAGAGACAGAAAAAGCTTCCTGAGTTCGCCCATTGAGTAGGACTAAAGCCTAAAAGTGTTAATTTTATTGGTTTTTTTCTTGACATTTGTAGTATGTCTTTATAGATTGTCTTATGTTAGAAATAGGAGGCATTAAAGATGTATATAACAATACCAAAGCGTAAGAATGGAAGTCTAGTGGTTCGTATCGTAGAAAGTTATCGTAAAGACGGCAAGGTGAAGAATCGTATTATAAAGACGATAGGCCAGTCGAAAGATTTGAAAAAGATAGAGGAGTTTAAGTTATCAGCAAAGCGTTTATTGGAAGAGTATAAGAGAGCAAAAGGAGAAAGACCTCGGGCTTTTTTTCCTGTAGATTTAGGGCGTTTTTTAGGAGTTCTTAGGCATAACAAGGGATTTGAGGACATACTGGGTTCAAGTTATGGGAGTTTAGGATTTTCAAGTTTAATAAAAAGCGGTAAAGACACTCAGTCATTAAACGAAGTATTAAAAGATATGGTTTTAATGAGAGTGTTTAGTCCTTCAAGTAAGCTAAGGAGCTGTTATTTGCTTGAGGAGCATTTTCAAAAGAAGCTGTCGCATAAGAGAGTGTTAAATATGATGGATCATGTATCAAGAGGTGAGACAGAGATAATAGGTCAGTTTTTAAGTAGCATTGTTTTATATACAGCTCCTGTTTGAATGGGATTTTCACAAAGAAAAAACTTATTAGTCGTCCCTGAAAAAGTCAGAGAAAATAGTTTTTTTATTCAAAAGCTTGCAAAAACAAGACAGCTAAATACTGAAACTTCCCTGCCAGCCTGTAAAAAAGGCTTTTATTTTTATCTCTTTTATTGTATATTCATTTTCAGAGAGAAAGCAATGAGGCAAATTATTATCAAACCGGGAGAGAGCGGCTTTTGGCTAGCTGAATGTCCTAGCCTGCCCGGCTGTATCAGCCAAGGACAAACTAAAAAAGAGGCTATACAAAATATAAAATCAGCTATAGAAGGCTACCTTGAAGTTTTACAACAAGATGGAGACATCATTCCTGAAGATAATTTGGAATCTATCATTGTAGCTGTATGAGCAAACTCCCTGTTCTCTCAGGAAAAGAATGTGTTCAAAGGCTCCAAAAGCATGGTTTTATGTTTCGCAGACAAAAAGGAAGCCACATTATTTTACGACACAAATTTTCTAAAATAATCCTTACAATACCCAATCATAAAGAGCTAGACAGAGGAACATTAAGAGCCATTATCCGGCAATCCGGCCTAGAGTTAAGAGATTTTCTATGACTTTCTCCTAAGTTCACCCTGTTCCTGAGTTCGCCCTTTCAGATTTTAGTCCAGCAGAAAAAACTCTCTAAGTTATTATAAACACTAGCTTTTTATATTTTTTAGTGTAGTATGTTTTAAATATAGATTGACTTTTAAAAAGTTAAGTAAAATTAGATAGTTACAATTTCTCTTTAGTAATTTTGAAGGCCTAAGGGCGAACTCAGGAAGAAATACCAAGGGTTTTAAGCTATTCCAAAAAATAAATCGGGATAAAATAGGA
>JAPPIY010000275.1 GCA_026914095.1 Oligoflexia bacterium | reverse complement strand
ACCATGGGGTAAACCCCTATTTTAACTTAAACACAAAATAGCGCAATTTAAAAAAACATCCGCCGAGTACACACACTAAACATTCCGCCAAAGCGGTATTTGGCTGAAGCAGAACAAAACAAAAGCGACAGCTGAAATCCATCTGTATTTCAGCTCTGCGGAAAATACAGTTTTAGAAATAAAAGCTGAATTTTTGAATTGGCTGATGAGATAAAGATCTCCCGGCTTCCATTTATAGAGATAATAAAAACTTATATTAGAGGTTTTGCTGTTTTTTACAGATATATTTAGAAGAGCCGGCGCTTGCTTTTAAAAGGGATTCTAAGCCCTGCAATCATAACACAACTCATCACTTGCCTGGTAGCGTAAGCATAATAGACTGCGCTCTCATTTCTATCAGGCAAATTTCCGTTCAGGTTCTTGAGAACCCGTGTATCAGATCTGCTTCACCACCCCCACCAGGAAAAACCTGGGTATGGAATCCCACTCTAAGAAATTGTGAGGCACAATAGTCTCTGCTGTAAAAGTCAGAGAAAAAGTTTTCTTATTGACTTTTTGTTTAGCTTATAGTATTCAAAAGTTAACATGACAGCAACAAATTCAGAAGTCCAAGAAATTTGGAGTCTTATAAAAGAAACAAACCAGCAGATCAAGGCGCTTTCCACTGAAACAGATAAATTGCGCGCCAGTCAAAAAGAAAATGAAGTCTGGATAAAAAAATTTTCTGTTGAAACAGACAAATTGCGCGCCAGCCAACAGCAGACAGATGAGCAAATGAAAAAAACAGATGAGCAAATGAAAAAAACAGATGAGCAAATGAGAAGGACAGATATAAAGCTTGATAAGTTTATTGGAGACACAGGAAATCGCTGGGGCAAACTAGGCGAAAACCTTGTCAAAGGCAGTTTAGCTCAAAAATTAAGGGAAAGAGGCGTCAAAGTAGAAAAAGTGATAACCAATGCAAAATACGGCGGTATAGAATTTGATATCATCGCTATCAATGGAAAAGAAACTGTTATCGTGGAAGTGAAAGCCACTTTAGACCCTTCCGATGTGGATAAGTTTAAAAAGAATATGGAGAAATTTAAAACTCTATGGCCAGAGTTTAAGAAGAAGACAGTTTATGGAGCTATGGCTTTTTTACTTAAGTCAAACAGACAGGCGGAAAAGTTAGCTGAAAAACAAGGCTTCTTTGTAATCTCAGCCACTGGCGATGTTATTATTAAAAATGAAGAGGGCTTTGAGCCAAAAGCTTTCAACTAAAACTTAATAAGTATTTCTCGGATACTGTTTATATGTCGGGCCGCCCCATAAAGAGAATGAAAGGGCTGATTTCATAAGAATTATATGATCCTGTTTGAAATCATGGTTTTATAGTATATCTTAAAGGCTCTATTTTCTTGCAAATGCGCTTTATTTCATTTAAATAATAGCTATGTGATTTGAAAAGTCCGTTCAGGAAGGCTTCCATCTTTGATTTTGTGAGGGCAAGCTTTCATGAGGACAGGCTTTCGCGGGAATGACGGTTAAACTGGAAAACTCAAACATAAAACAGGATGGGCGTAATTGTTTAAAACAAACCTATAAGGGAGGCCGATTGAGCTCTTTTGTTCCGATTCATTTAAGAAAATATATTGTTCCTCAAAACTATAAAAAATACAGCCCTGAGGATCAAGCGGTTTGGCGATTTATAATGAAGGGAATTGTCCGTAACCTATCCCGCTATGGCTATCACGGCTCTTTAGAGGGCTTGCAAAAAACAGGAATTTATCCAGATAAAATTCCAAAAATAACAAATATAGATAAAAACCTGCAAAATTTTGGATGGAGAGCTGTCTGCATCAGCGGTTTTATTCCCCCTAGGGCTTTCATGGAATTTCATCTGCATAAAATTCTGCCCATTGCCTCTGAATTAAGAACAGTTCAACATATCTTTTACACCCCCGCCCCCGATATTGTTCATGAAGCGGTTGGACATGTTCCCTTTTTAACCAACTCTGTGTTTTCAAAGTTTTTATCCGCTTACGCAAAAACGGTCTTAAAATCCATTAGCAGTTCTGAAGACATGGAAAAATACAAAGCCATTCGCGATCTCAGTGATTTAAAAGAAAATCCAAAATCCACTCTCCTGCAAATAAAAAAACAAGAGCAAAAGCTGAAAAGTATTATAAAAAATATCAGCCATGTGAGTGAAGCCTCTTATTTGTCACGCTTGATATGGTGGACTTCTGAATATGGCCTCATGGGTTCTTTAAAAAATCCAAAAATCTATGGAGCGGGTTTGATCTCCTCAATAGGGGAAACTCTCCACATTCAAAAAGTAAAAAAAATAAAACTCTCTGAAGACTGTATCAACTACCCCTTTGATATTACTGACTTTCAGCCTCAGCTTTTTGTAGCAAGAAATTTTGAGCATTTATTGGAGGTTTTACAAAAAGTCTCAAAACGGCTGGCTATATATAGAGGGGGAGTTTATGCAGTGAATCAAGCCTTGCAGTCTAAAACCTTAAATACAGTGGTGTTGGACAGCGGTTTGCAAATTTCCGGCATGCTGACACAAGCCCTGCAAACCAAGTCAAAAGAGCTGTCTTTTTTAAAATTCACTGGGCCTGTTCAGCTGGCCTTTAAAGACAAACAACTTGCAAATCATGGCAAAGATTATCACAAAGAAGGTTACAGCTCTCCTCTCAATTTTTTAACTAAAAATAAAAAACCCTTTCATTTATGGACAAAAAGAGACTTAAGCAAAGAAAGCCTTAAAATAGGCTCTCCTGCGCAAATGAAATTTAAAGGGGGCATTCAATTAAAAGGACAGCTGGAAAGAGAATTAAAGCAAAAGGGACAGCTGATTGTTTTAACTTTTAAAAATTGCTTAATTACAGACAGTAAAAATAATTTATTGTATCATCCTTCTTGGGGAATTTTTGACTTAGCTGTTGGGAAAAAGGTGACCTCTGTTTTTTCTGGCCCAGCGGATAGCCCCGCTTATCAGTTAAAAGATGATTTTGAGCCTTCTAAGGCGCCGCAAAAAACGATAACAGCTAAACAAAAGAAAATTTTTTCTCTCTATAAAAAAACAGCTCAAATTAACTCTTCTCGGCAGTTAAAACATTTTTTGACAAAAATAAAAAAACAAAAACATCCTTGGCTCTTGTTTTTGGAGACTTTAAATGCTGTTAAAGAAAAAGAAGAGCTGAAAAAACAAGTTTTATCTCATTTAGGCCCTGTTAAAAGTTTTAAATTGCAAAAGAAAAAAGTTTTTAAACTGGGGCGTACATTTTATAATATTTAAAATATAAAACCGCCGATAGAATTAAAAAACTGAAAGTTATATATATAGTAAAGCCGCTTAGGTTTTCAAGTAAAGAGGTCTAGCATTGGCGCCTGAAAACCTAAGCGGCTTTACTATATACTTAAAGCCGCAAATAGTCTATGAGAGCCTTTAACTACAAAGGGTTTATCAACTTTTACAGGATATGAGAATATATAAATTTTATAAAATGCTATAAATTGGGCCTGTCCTTGTTTTAAAATTTATTTATGTGGCATTAAGTAAATAAATTTCCATAATATTTAAAATTAAAATAAAGCTTGGTTTTAACCAAATTATTTGTTAAAAGCCTGTTTATATGCTGATTGTGTTTGAAAATTCGGGCTGTAGCTAGATTCCCGCTTTCGCGGGAATGACAGAGTGACGAACGATAAAATGATGAAGGACAGGATGATAGAAAGACAGGATGATAGAAGGACAGGATGATAGAAGGACAGGATGATAGAAGGACAGGATGATAGAAGGACAGGATGATAGAAGGACAGATGATAGAATGATGAAGGATTGAAGGATGAAAAAATAGAAAGTTCAAACAGGTTCCGTATAACTGATACAGGAAATCTGTTTACAGAAAAAACTTATAACAAAAACAATTGGTTAAAAGTATGGCGGGAGTTTTAGATTTATGAGAGCAGAAGAGCGATCTTATAACGAATTAAGACCTGTTTCTATTCAAACCCAGGTGAACTGCTGGGCAGAGGGAAGCGCCCAAATCAGCATGGGAAAAACAAAAGTCTTATGCACAGCCAGTGTCTCTGAAACAACCCCTCAATGGCTGAACAAGCCAGGGCACGGCTGGCTCACCGCTGAATATGCCATGCTCCCTCGTTCAGGAGATTTTAGAGTCAATAGAGAAAGAGCTTTTAACAGCGGACGCTCGCAAGAAATTTCCCGCCTGATAGGCAGAAGTCTGAGAGCAGGGGTTGATCTGTCAAAACTGGGAGAGCGGCAGATCTATATTGACTGTGATGTTTTGCAAGCCGATGGAGGAACACGAACGGCCAGCATCACAGGAGGTTTTATCGCTTTGGCCTTAGCTTTAAAAAACTTAAAGGATCAATACATTATAAAAAATATTCCGCTTAAAAATTATGTCTGCGCTGTGAGTGTCGGCTTGAACAACAGCCAGCTTTATGTAGACCTAGACTCAAAAGAAGATAAATCTTGTGAAACTGATATGAATTTTGTTATGAATGATCAAAGTAATTTTATAGAGATTCAAGGCACAGCGGAAAAACAAAGTTTTACAAAAGACCAAATGCTGGAAATGATGAATCTGGCCCATAAAGCCGGCCTTGCGCTTATTCAAAAACAAAAAGAATTGGTAGGCGGTTTTTTTCCAAAATCTTAATAGGATCACTTTATGAAAGCAAAAATTCCTTTTGATAAGTATTTCTACTATAAAAAATCAGTCCAAAGCCCTATAGAAGACATTAAGTTTTTTAAGAAAACTTTTAAACATTTCTTTAAAAAACCAGCCCATATCTTCCGTGAAGATTTTTGCGGGACTTTTTATGTAGCTTATCATTGGATTAAAGATCATTCCAAAAACAAAGCAATAGCTATAGACGCTGATAAAGAGCCTATTGAATATGGAAACAAACATCATCTTTCCAAACTAAAAGACTCTCAAAAAAACCGGTTAAAAGTTTTAAATAAAAATGTCTTGGATAAAAATCTGCCAAAAGCGGAGATTATAACAGTGAGCAATTTCTCCTACTTTGCTTTAAAAGAGCGAAGCTCAATGCTAAAATATTTTAAAAATGTCCGTAAAGCTCTTTCTAAAAAAGGCTTATTTATTATTGATGTCTTAGGAGGGCCTGAATGTGAAGAGCTTTCAGAAGAGGAAGCCCAGCATGGAGGCTTTAGCTACTATTGGGATCAAGACCGCTTTGATCCCATTAGCCGAACAGGCCAGTTTTACATTCACTTTAAAAGAAAAGGCGAGAAGAAAAGAGAAAAAGAATTTTCATACAGCTGGAGGCTTTGGTCTCTTCCTGAGCTGAAGGATATTTTAACAGAGGCGGGCTTTTCTAAAGTTCATGTTTATTGGGAGGGATCCAACAAACAAGGGGAAGGAAACGGTATTTTTAAACAGACAAAAAAAGGAGATATTTGCGACACTTGGATTGCCTATCTGGTCAGTCTTCCTTAAAACTCTTTAAAAGATAAAAAAATTTTTATATTTGCGGAAAAAATTTAGCGCAGACAACTGGTCTTTTTGAATAAACTGCCGCCGGAGCTTAGCTGTCTGGAGGACAGCTGAGCGCAGGCCCTAAGGGCTGATGTCCGCGCCAATAAAGACAAGATTTTCTTTGAGTAGTATATACTAATCTTGTTTGAAATTTCAGGTTCCTACTAAACTTCTGCCCTCATTTTCACGAGGACAAGCTTTCGCAGGAGTTACAAAAGGGAGGAAAACTCAAACAGAATCAACATAAGCGCATAATTCTCAAAAAAGTGGGAATTATA
>JAPPIY010000209.1 GCA_026914095.1 Oligoflexia bacterium | reverse complement strand
GAGATGTGTATTAGATACAGGTCCAGCTGATGTCAAAATCTTTTTTTATGTTAGAAATTTGTTTGGTAGGGGCTTTCATGCTCTGCATCCAGCTTTCTGGCGTTTCCATACAAAGAAAGCAGGGCCAGTCTTGAGAGCGCTTTTTAAAGTGTTTTAATACAAATTGGAACATCTCCTGCCTCAGTTCTTGATGATAGCGGAGTTTTCCGTCTTTAGAGTTAAAAAATTCCCCCCGGCACACCAGGCTTTGCATTCCAAACCGCTTTCTCATAATAGCTTTTTGCTCTGGTTGAAATCTTAAAGCCCCCAAAGAAATATGTTTTAAATCTTGAGGAGAAAATAAAAGCGCGATTTGATCCACCAGCTCTGAATAGTTTTTTTGCCAATCCTTATGGTAAATGAGAGGATCTATATGAAAGGATATTTTGAATCCTTTATCTCTAGCCCTCAGAGCTGATAACAGTCTTTGTTTTAAACTAGCTGTGCCATGCTCTTCTTTTTGAACAATAAACTCAGGATTCACAGACCAGCTCACTACAATATTGCCTTTGTGTTTTCTATTTTCAAAATTTTTTATATTGTCAGACTTGGTTTTAAACTCTAACAGCCAGTTCGGGCAGTCATTGAAAAAATCAATCAGCTTGACAGAGTAAAGGCTTATATCATCCAAGCTTAAGCTGTCTATTTGCTCCCCAGTTCCAATCCTTATGTAATGGCTGTTGTGGCTTTGTTTGAGAGCTGTCAGTTCTTGAAAGGCTTTTTCAATGTTGGTGTAAATCACAACAGCGGGAAAATTGATAAAAGACTGGAGGTAACAATAGGAGCAGTCCATTTCACAGTTTTGCCCTAAGTTGAGAACAAAGTAGTTGCAACACATCAGCTTAGGCTTAGCCCCTGGACATCTTTTAAAAAAAGAGCCTTTAAACTCCTTTAAATAAAGAATTTTTTTACTGTCTTGAATCTGTTGAGGATTGAGTCGGGATTTTTTAAAAAAGTCTTCTGTGATAATCGAGACTTTATTTTTTGGAAAAATTTTAAAAGCTCTCTGGGCGGTTTCGCTGTTTTGAGAGGATTCGTCTATATAAACTTTATGGAATCTTTTTAAAGGATCTGTCATAATATTTTGTTTTTATTATGAAACCTTAAATTTTTCAACATTTGAAGAAAATATTTTCAAGAGCGTATTTGAGGCAAAAAAGAGGGCTAACTCCTCCTTAATTATAGATTTTTTCAGATATAAGATGTTAGCTTGCCTCAATCCTCTTTCCATGTTTTTTCCATTAGAATTTTAAGCGCCATTTTTTTTCATTTTCCGAAACAACTTCCATATCGCCTACACTGACAGATTCATCGGCAATATGTTTTTCTAAAATTAAAAATTTTGGGTAAATGGTATTTTGTAATTCTTAAAACATCTTTGATTAGTTTTCCAGAATTTGGACATTTATAACTTGTTTTTTTCCCAACCAATGAAAAAGGCTGACATGGAAAGCCAACACATATAAATATTTATTCCTTTTTTTCTATTTGAATACTTTTTCTAACTTTCTTTAGCCTCAGCTCTAATCTGTTCATACACTTGTTTTAAAAGGTGTTTTCCAACAATATCTTTAAAATGTTTTTCGTTCATAAACTTGGCTGTTATATCTTCATTTTGTTCCATTCTCTCTATAAACAAATCTTCAAGTTTTTTTAAAAAAGTATATCCAAAGTTTTCCATTGGATTGGCCATAGCCGCTTCTCTTAAATTTGAGTCAGCCAAAGCATCTTCTTTTATAGAATCTAAAAACAGCTGATCGGCTTGTGTAAAATTTGTTCCAAACCGCTCATTTAAAATATCTATCAGTTGAGACAGTTCAATAGCTTCTTCTCGTGAGACTCCTGTTCCTACAGAAGTAGGGCCAGTTACTTCTCCGTCTTTACCGCTTTCAAGAGGAATAGCTCCCTCGCTTATTCTTTGAAGACGATAGTATTGGAGAGTAACCTCATCATCAAAATTATAAGAAGGGCCTGAATCTCTTCTTGGCAGTTTTTTTAATAAATAGCGAATATAAGAATAAAGTTTCTCTAAACTGGAATCTGTAAAAGGAATCACTTGAGATAAAAAAGCATATAAGTTGCGAAAAGCTATTAAAATATCTCTAAACTCTTCCTTTTTGGAATCTTCTAATTGATTGAATCTAGCCACAGCAGGATCAATGCAGGCATTCATTTTTGAATGATCAGATTGAGTTTGAGTCTTTTTTGGACGATAAAAAATTCTGCAAAACTCCTCAACTTCGTTTTGATGATAAATCTGATACTCATTTAAACGAGACTGAAGATCATAAAGCTGTCTGGCTTCTGCACGATCTCCAACTAAAGTCTTTTCATAATAAGGTTGAAAAGCTTCTTGAATATCTTCAGGGTTATTTATAAAATCTAAAATAAAAGTATCCTCTTTTCCTATCCAAGTTCTGTTTAGGCGACTGAGAGTTTGCACTGCTTGAATACCAGATAATCTCTTATCAACATACATTGTATGAAGCAAAGGCTGATCAAAGCCTGTTTGGTATTTTTCAGCCACAAGTAAAACTTGATATTCTGAGCTGGCAAATTTTTCAGGTAGTTCTGTTTCTTTTATGCCTTTATTCATTTGAACCTCTGTCCATTCCTTTTCTGGAATATCAGGGTCAATGACTGTTCCTGAAAAAGCCACTAAGGTTTTTATATCCTTATAAGCTTTTTCCGAAATATATTTATCAAAGGCTTCCTTGTATCTGACAGCGTGCAAACGGCTTGAGGTCACGACCATAGCTTTTGCCTTTCCTCCGATTTTATGACGGGTAAATTGACGAAAATGCTCAATCATTACTTCTGTCTTTTGAGAGATATTATAGGAATGCAAACTCATAAAACGGGCTAAAGCGCGAGCCGCTTTTTTCTTATCCACTTCAGGGTCATCTTCAATAGACTTTATTAGCCTATAGTATGTCTTATATGTCGTGTAATGCGATAACACATCCAAAATAAAACCTTCTTCAATAGCCTGCTTCATGCTGTATAGATGAAACGGCTGAGGTTTTCCTTCTTCATCTGGACTGCCAAAAACTTCTAATGTTTTATATTTTGGAGTGGCAGTAAAAGCAAAAAAACTGATATTTGTTTGATGCCCTCGCTTTAACATAGATTGAATAATCTCTTCTTCATAGTCTGGCAGTCCTCCCTCTTCTTCTGCTTGTTTTTTTGCTTTCTCTTTAATAGTCGTTCCAGCTAAAGCCGACTTTAAGCTTCCCGCAGATTCTCCTCCTTGAGAGCTATGAGCTTCATCAATAATAACAGCATATTTTTTAAGCTGTTCCATTTTTTCAGTAATGAATGGAAACTTTTGTAAAGTCGTTATTATAATAGGCTTGCCTGAAATAATGGCTTTTGCCAGTTGAGAAGAGTCTTTATCAATTTTTTCTACAACGCCTTGTTTATGCTCAAATTGATAAATTGTATTTTGTAACTGTTGATCTAAAACCAAGCGGTCTGTTACCACAATGACAGAATCAAACACTTTTTCATCCTTATCATTAAAAAGGCTGGCCAGCCGGTGAGCCAGCCAAGCAATAGAGTTGCTTTTTCCGCTCCCTGCAGAATGTTGAATCAGATAATTGACTCCTGCTCCTTTTTCTTTTGCATCAGCGACTAAACTCTGCACACAGTCCAACTGATGATAACGAGGAAATATCATATTTTCTATTTTAATTTTTTTATTATTCAATTTTTTCTCTTTTACTTCTAAATGAACAAACCGAGCTATAATATTCAACAAGCTGTCTTTTTGTAACACTTTTTCCCATAAGTAACTTGTTTTATATCCTTTCGGATTCTCAGGATTTCCAGCCCCGTTGTTATTTCCTAAGTTAAAAGGCAAGAAATAGGTTTTTTTAGCCTTTAATTGAGTTGTCATATAAACTTCATCTGTATCCACAGCAAAATGAACTAAGGCTCTTTTTTTAAATTGAAAAATTGGCTCTCTTGGGTCTCTATCCTTTTTATATTGATGAATAGCATTTCTCCAAGTCTGACCTGTCATTGGATTTTTTAGTTCTATTGTGACAATAGGAAGTCCATTTATGCTTAAAACTGTGTCAATGGAATTTTCATTCTTATTGCTGTATTTAAGCTGTCTTGTGACAGTAAGCTTATTTGCAGAATAGAGTTTTTGAGTATCGGGATTTAATCCACTGGCCGGAGCAAAATAAGCGATTCTAAAAAGCTTTCCAAAACATTTGAAACCATGACGAAGGACTTTTAAACAACCTTCATACTCTGAATCTAAAGCTTTACATAGGTCATCCAATAAAATCTCTTCTGTTTTATCCTTTTGAAGCTTATATAAAGCCTCCCATTCTTTTATTTGAGTTTCTTTTATAAAATCAATTAGCGTTTTAGAATCAATACCACGAGCAGGGTCAAATTCATTCTTATCGCCCTTAATGTATCCGCCCTTATCTAAAAGATGCTGTTCTATAGCTATTTCAAAAGCTATTTCTTTAACATTATTAGACATTTATAAACCTCCTTGTCGTAAAAATGTCGCAAGTCTGTCATAAGTTTTGTCGCAAGTTTGTCGCAAGTTTTGTCATAAGTTTAGTCCTTCTTTTAACAGACGATAAATTTTTTGATTGGTTTTACCTTTAGTCTCTATAATTTTTTTATCAATCATGTCTTTTAAGTCTCTTTGAAGCGTTCTTTTTGTCATTTTACCTGATGTCTTTCTTTTTAAATTTTTATCTAACTTTTCAAACTGAGTAAGAAGCTTGTCAAAATCTTTTGGCAACAATTTGCCATTCTCTAAAATATACTCAAGAATGATACCCTGTCTTTTAGATAAACTATGATTTTGTATTAAAGCGTCTTTCAAAATAACTTTTTTCCCAATGTCCATAACTTCATTCATTTGAAATAAAAAACCTTTAATAAAATACTCAAGCCAGACTGTCATATCCATATTATTATTTCTTACAGCTTGAATAGCCTCATAAAAGTTTTTTCTATCTTTGTCATAGTATTGGCTGATTGAGAAAAGCTTTTTAAAGTCATAATCCTCTTTATAAAGATAGGCTGTGCAAAGTAGCCTAGAAGTCCTCCCATTCCCATCCACAAAAGGATGAATATGAACAAATTGAAATTGTATGATACCGCTTTTTAAAACGGGGTGAATATCTGATTTTTGATTGATCCACCTTACAAAATCTTTCATAAGAGCAGGAACTTCCTTTGGTTTAGGAGGCGTATATATAATTTCTTTTGTGACAGCGTTTCCCACATAGTTTTGTATTTTACGATAACTTCCCGGTTTAGCGCTCCCTCCACGAACACCTTTAACGAGCTCCTTATGAATAGCTTTAATAAGAGCTTCTGTAATGCTCTTTTGTTCTTTTAAATGCTTTGAAACCAGATTAAAAGCGTCTCTATAGTTTTTGACCTCTTTTATGTCTTCTTTATTGAGACCAGATACTTTTTGACCAGCTAAAATCTTTCGGGACTGCTCAAAAGTAAGCTGAGTTCCTTCTATATGAGTTGTATGATGCGTTTCTAAAAGAAAGGCATTTTTACTCATGTTTTTTATCCATTGGTTTGATAAATGAGCCGCTTTTAAAAAACCTCTGGCTTGCTCAATCTCCATTAACTGATTGAGTATTGATCTGGTGATTTTAAATTTTGGAGAAAAATTTGTTTTCATTTTATCTACCTTTTTGTTTTTTGTCCATATCCTTGTGGAATAAGATTTTGCTCCTTCATCCATTGAATAGCTTTTTTTAATTTTTCAGCAGA
>JAPPIY010000140.1 GCA_026914095.1 Oligoflexia bacterium | reverse complement strand
TGAGTTTTCCATAAAAAAACGGAACAACTCGTGATAAAAATTTAAATAAGATCGGTAGAGTCATCAAAATAAATCCTTATTTTTATAAATCCCTCCTGCTAAACCTAAAAAAGCCATGGTGGTTACAGTGTGAGAGCCTCCATAAGACAATAAAGGCAATGGGATTCCCACAACGGGAAACAAACCCATTGTCATCGCTAAATTTAATACCACATGCCACAGTAAAAAAGAGCCTACCGCCAAACAGAAATAACAATTTAAACGATCCCTTGTCTGTCTGGCCAAATTAAAAATAAAAAATATCACTAAAAAAAAGAGCAGTAAAGTGAAAGCGCTTCCCATAAAACCATACTCTTCACTCAAGACGCTAAAAATAAAATCCGTATGGCGCTCTGGCAAAAATTGAAGTTTATTCTGAGTTCCCTGTTTCCAGCCTTTTCCAAAGAGTTGTCCGCTTCCAATCGCAATTTTAGATTGAATCACATTATAGCCGGTCCCTTGAGGATCATTCAAAGGGTCAATAAAACTAGTCACTCTCGCCTTTTGATAAGGTTTTAAAACATGCTTCCATGCTAGAGGAGCGCTGATTAAAAAAACGATAAAAAAACCAATCAGGGTTTTTCCCTCCACTCCATTAAATAAAATAAGAGTAACTATCATAATTAAAATAATTCCAGCAGTCCCTAAGTCTGGCTGTAACAACACCAGAACAACAGGAGGAATAATAAAAACCATAAACTTCATCAACTCCATAAAATTAAAAGCCTGCCCAAAAGGCCTTCGCGCTATTTTTTCAGCTGTAATCAAAAGCAATACCAATTTTAAAGTTTCAGACGGCTGATAATAGAAAAAACCCAGATTCAGCCATCTTTTAACACTATAAACCTCTTTTCCAATTAAATAAACGGCAATTAAAGCCAATAAGTTTAGCCAAAATAAAGGCCACAAGACTTTAGAAATGATTTCAGCATTGAGGCTATAGACAAAGAAAAACACAAACCAAGAAAGGACAATCCAAATCAACTGCTGGTTAAATAGAGAAATATCACCAAAAACGGCGCTATAAAGAGAAATCAAGCCAATCCCCTGCAAAATCAAAATATAAAATAGGAAAGACAAATTCGCGTTTTTAATAACATAAAAAACAGAAAGCGGCTTCATTGCGTCTAATCCTTATTTTTAAAATAATATTGAATAATATCACGGGCGACAGAGGCTGAGCCTTTAGAGCCAGAGCAGGAGTGTTCTGTAAAAACAGACACAACAATTTCAGGATCATCACTGGGCGCGAAACTGATAAACCATCCATGATGTCTATATTCTTTAGCCAACTGCCTGCATTCCTTATAAAGGCTTTTAGAATCTAAGGATATAACTTGAGCTGTTCCTGTTTTTCCAGAAAAAGACACAAAAGGCAGTTTATACCAGCGAGCCGTGCCTTTCTCTCCCTGAACCACTTGTTTTAAAGCTTTTTTAAGAGTGATAAAGTGTTTTCTATCTATTCTATCCGTCAAACTGTCTAAAATAAATGGCTGATTTATTGTCCTCTCTCCCTTTTTTTTCAAAAGAAAAGGCTTAACAATAAGTCCTTCTGTGGCTATTGCATTGTAGGCCACTGTGAGCTGTAATAAAGTGGTTAAAAGCTCCCCTTGACCAATAGAAAGGTTGATTGTATCCCCTTTTCGCCAGGCTTTATTAAAATATTTTTTTCTCCATTCTGGAGAAGGTAAAAGGCCGGCTATTTCTCCTGGCAGTTTTATTTGCGTTTTTGCTCCAAAACCAAACAGACTCGCATAATAATAAATTTTATCCACCCCCAATTTATTGGCTAATTGATAAAAAAAAGTGTTAGCCGATCTTTCTATAGCGGTCATGAGATCAATCTTTCCATAGCCCGAACGGTTATGATCATGAAAAACTCTATTTCCCAATTTAAAAACAGCTTGAGAGTCTATCAAAGTCTCTTCTGTAATAAGACCCTCCTGCAAACCAGCCAAGCCAACAAAAGGTTTGAAGACAGACCCAGGGGAGTAATTTTCCTGAAAAGCTTTATTGATAAAGATCTTAGAATCTTTAGCAGACCATTTGCTCCATAACTCTTCATCTATACTAGAACTTAGAATATTGGGGTCAAAACCCGGTTCGCTCAATAGAGCTAATATCTCTCCATTTGTTTTCATAACAACCACTGAGCCTGTGCGAGGATAAAGAGAATCTTTGCGTCTCATAGCTTTTAAAGTGAAGTCTTGTAAATTTTTGTCTAAAGTTAAGCTGAGATCTTCCCCCCGCGCGGGATCAATTCTAAAAGAGCTAAAAGGATGGGCTAAGCTCTGTGTGGATGGACGATTTTGAGCGTCAACCTCCACCATAGAAAAGCCGTTTTTTCCCTTTAACTCTTGATTATACAGTTTTTCCAAACCGCTTTTCCCCACAACATCAGATAGATAAAACCTCCTATTTTGCTCTTTTAACTTTTGTATGTCCCTCTTTGAAATCGCTCCAATAAAACCAAAAATTTGCGAGCCATTCGCTTTTAAAGAATAAACTCTTTTTTCCACTGCTTGGACCTGAATTTCAGGATAATTCCATCTCAACTGCTTAATTTTGTGCGCAGACATTACAGGCAAATTTTCCATCAATACAACAGGATGAAAAGGGCTGTATTTTTTCCTGCTAATCTCCACTCTATCTTTTAAAGTTTGAACGGGAGCTTTAATAATATCTGATATTTTTTTCAGCCTGTCATCTAAAGGAAACTGAGAGCTCATAGAGATAATAAGCTGAGACACTTTTTTATTTCCAACTAATATTCTCTCTTTTCTATCTAAAATCCGGCCCCTGGGAGCTATTAAAACTTGTTTTTTAAATCGGTTGCTGTCTGACAGCTTTTTAAGTTGCTCTCCCTGATAAATTTGAAGAAAACCCAATCTCGACAACAACAATACAAATAGCAAGCTTGTGAAACTTATAAGCAAATAAAATTTATAAGTGTGAGTTTTTATTTCTATTTCTTGTCTTTGATCTATCATATCTTAAATCCCCTCTGAGATAGGAAAATATTTTTTTAAAATAGGAAATACGCAAACCGCTAAAACACAAGTCATAAAAGATTTGTAAAAATAAAACAAAACATTTGATACAGAAAAATTGAGTTGGGACAGGCCATAAACCCCCTCAATAAAATAGGGGCAGAAAAAAGAAAATATAAATACCAAACTGGCAAAAAAAATAAAAGACTTAGAATAGAAAAACTGTTTTACAATAACAACACTCATAAAAAAAAACAGATAGATAAAAAACAAGACAGGAATAGACAACGACAAAAAAGCGCTGGATAGAGCGCTTATGACAAACAATAAAATAAAGGAAGATAAAAAGCTTCTGTATAAGAAAAAAAACAACAGAGGAGGCCATAATATATAAGGAATGAGGCTTGGTTTAAGTATAAAACTTAAAAAAGAATTTTGTAAAATAAAAGAGCCAATTAAAAAAATAAAAAACACAAGCCAAACCGTAAAAGAAGTGTTAGTTGGCTGTTTCATTCTCTTCTCCCGCTTTCTTTAAAAGGCCCTCCGCTTTTAAAATAACAAATACCTCCTCTAAAGAATTAAAATCCACAAAGGGCTGAACATAAATATCAGGATTTATATTTTTAGCGGAATGATAAAAGGGCAAGACCTGCCCAACTAAAAATCCAGAAGGAAACTGATCGGACTTCATAGTAATTATAAAATCTCCCACTTTAAAATTTTCCTGTATTTTATCGTCAAACAACTCCGTCTCCCAAAAATCAAATCGGAGGCGATTTTTTTCAGACGGCGTGAGCAAACCCGCAACACGGCTGTTTCTATTTCTAACAGGCAAAGAAGATAAAGGATGAAATAAAGTGATAATTTGAGAGCTACGCAGACTAGTTCTAAAAACATAACCAACCAGACCTTTAGGATGCAACACTCCCATTAATTTTTTAACCCCATGAGAACTGCCTTTATTTATGGTGAGCAATTGGTTTTTAGATAGAAAATCGGCGCTTACAATTTCACCGGCTAATAGCTGAAAATTTTGATTCACTGGAAAATCTATGATTTTTTTCAATCTTTCATTTTCTCCAAGAGCCTCCTCAAAGAGCTGTTGCTTTATTTTAAGTTTTCTATTTTCTTGCTCTAAAAGCTCATTTCTCTCTCTAAGCTCCAGTAAAAACAAATATTTTTTTAATACACCAAAAAAGCTGTTGTGAAAATTGACGCTAGCTGTCTGAACTTCAGAAAAAATCTTAAAGGATAGACTGGTTAGAGGATCCTGCTCAGAATCCCTATTGAGCCATTGCAATCCAATGAGAATGACAGAAAATAAAACAATAAAAATGAGAACTTGTTTCCTAAAATAAAAAATATTCATAGAATTTTAACCAAAGCTCTGTTAACCTAACAAAGAGTTTAATATATACCGATCTTGTTTAAGTTTTCAGGGTTTAACTGGATTCCCGCTTTCGCAGGGAATGACAGTTAGGTCGAAAATTTCAAACAGGATCAGTCTATACCGATCTTGTTTGAATTTTTATCCCAACTGTCATTCCCGCGCAAGCGGGAATCTCCAGAAAAAACTTTAAAATTCAAACTAGGCCAGTATAATTCAGCTGATTCGTTCAGTTAAAAATTAAAAAAGGGGGCAGATATGTTAGATAAATTAAGACGGCCGGGGCGATCCTATAGAGATGGAAAACTGAAAAAAATATTCTCTGTCGTTGTTTTTGGCTTGATATGCATTGTATTTGTCTTTATAGCTCCTATGGGGATCAATCTAATGGGAGAAGGAGTTGTAGGCCAGGTAGGAAGTGAGTTTATACGCGTAAGAGATTTGAGAGTCTTAGAAGAAAATCTAAGAAACCAATATAAAAGCCGTTTAGAGCAAGCGGATGAAGAAACCTACTCAAAACTTCAGCAACAGATTCGCTCTATAGCTTTACAAAATCTGGTAAGTATTTATGTCATCAATTACGCTTTGCAAAAAGAAGGTCTGTTTTTAACCGATAAAGAACTCATATCCACGATTCAAAACATCCCTTATTTTCAGGAAGAGGGCCGTTTTTTAAACTCCAGATATATGGCTTTTTTAAAAAGCCAAAACTTAAGCTCCTCTCGTTTTGAAGAGAGAGTTCGCAGGGAGAAATTAGCTGACAATTGGCAGAAGACTTTTAATCAAGCGGTTTCGTCTAATGAATTGGAAAAAGAAAAAAGCCAAGCCAGACATCAATACAAAGTGAATCTCCGATATGTGACACTAAAAGCGGAAGAAATCGCAGAAGAGAAACTGGAGCCTTTTGTCCAAGAAAAAAATAAAAAAGAAATTGAAAAATTTTTAAAAAAAGCTCAAGTGAAATGGGAACAAACAGGTTTGTTTTCTCTCCTTCTGCCTTTAAGAGTCTCTATAGCTCATAATGAGACAATAATGACTGCTGTCCTCAATCAACTCCCTTCTAAAGGGCTTATTCCTAAACTGATTAGAGACGACAATAAAGTTCATGTTGTGGAAGTCCTTTCTTTTTCTAAAGAAAAAAACATCAGTCCAGAAGACAAACAGCTGGCAGACTTAATCAGTCAAAATTTTGAAAAATCCAGCCGTCTGTTTAACTCTTGGATGTCCACTCAAAGAAAACATATAAAAGTGGAAATCAACCCCGATCAAATTTAAAGCTTAAATTTTAAAAACTTGTAGATTAAAGCAAAAGAGGCTAGCTAAGTGTGGATTTTCGCAGGTGATTCTTTTTTCAGGCTATTTGTCATGTATAAATTTGGGATTTATCTTCATTTTAAAAATTTTATGCTGAGTTAAATATATAATTCCCACAAAATCAAGGTTTTCAGGAAGATTTTTTAGAGATTATGGGAATTATATACATGACTGAAGCAAATAATCGTGTTGCAGTGAGGTTGTAAAT
>JAPPIY010000248.1 GCA_026914095.1 Oligoflexia bacterium | reverse complement strand
CAAGGCAGTTCTTTTTTCCGATTGTGATAAAATCGGCTCAAAGACAAAATTTTAGGAGCAGTCATCTTTAAAAGCCCTTAAAACATAGAAGAAGGATCTCTATCCGCCTTCAGTTGAATAAAAGATCTTTTTGGAACTTCTAAAAAGAGTTTCTTTAAAAACTGATCTAACAGCCTATAGTTTTCCCCTTTAATTAAAATTTGAAAGCGATAACGATTTTTTATCTTCACTAAAGGGGCGGGGCTGGGCCCTAAAATCTGTATTCCATACTTCACTTTCTGCCCTTTTTGAAAAGGAAGAGCTAGCTTTTCAGCCTGCTTTGCCGTTTGTCTGGCAAAATCCCGTCCCTCTTTTTCTTTTAAACTGTCTATTCGCAGGAGGCACAGTCGGGAAAAAGGAGGGTAAGACCAAACTTCACGGCTTTTAATTCCATTTAAAAAAAAGCCTTTGTAATCATGCTTTTCCGCAAAAAGAATGCTGGAATGTTGAGGATTAAAAGTTTGCAGAATGACCTCGCCAAAGCCTGCTCGGCCCGCGCGGCCTGCCATTTGAAGAAGAGTTTGAAAACTTCTCTCTTCCGCTCTAAAATCAGGAAGATGAAAATCCATATCAGCTAAAATCAAGCCCACCAAATAAATAGAGGGAAAGTTCAAACCCTTGGAAAGCATCTGTGTCCCTATAATAATTTGAACTTGGTTGCTTTCCACTTGCTTAATAAAATTTGTCATCTCTTCTTGAGTGGGAACGCTGTCTCTATCTACCCTTAAGGTTTTAAATTGAGGAAAAAGTTTTTTTAACTCTTCCTCCACTTTTTGTGTGCCAAAACCTTTTTCTATCCAACGATCCGATTGACAAGAGGGACAGCGCAAAGGCTTTTTTTCCAAAAAAGAGCAGTAATGGCAAATTAAATGATCCTGTCTGTGCAAGGTCAAACTGATATCGCAGTTTAAACACTTTCTAGCCTGACCACAGCTTGCGCATAAAAGAGCTGTCGCCTGTCCCCTCCGATTGACAAATAAAGCCACTTGTTTCCCTTGGTTTAAAGTGTCTCCGACTTTCTTCAACAGTAAATCACTCAGCCAAAAATAAGAGGATTTTTCGGCTTTGTTTTTCAAATCCACAACAGTCACTTGAGGCAGACTTTGTTTAAAAGCTCTTTGCTTTAACTCATAAAGTTTATAAGAAGAATCCAAAGCTTTTTTATAAGAGGAAAAATCAGGTGTAGCAGAGCCTAATACAATGGGAATATCAAGCTCTTTAGCTAAGACAATCGCAGAATCTCTGGCATGATAGCGAAACTTGTCTTCCTGTTTAAAACTGCTGTCATGCTCTTCATCTATAACAATAAGCCCTAAACGGGGCAAAGGACAAAACAAAGCTGACCTTGTTCCCACCAGTAAGTTTTTCTGACCAGACAGCAAGCTTTTCCAAGCTTGTTTTTTTTGAGCTGGCCTCACTTGAGAATGCAGAAGAGCAATTTGATTTAGAAAAATTTTTTCCAGCCGCTGGACAATTTGTGGAGTTAAAGAAATCTCCGGCAATAAAACCAAAGCTTGTTTGTTTTGTTTTAAAGCATGAGCTATCAACTGAATATAGATCTCTGTTTTTCCGCTTCCTGTTACTCCATGAATCAAATGGGTTTGAAAATTAGGATGCTGTAAGATTTTATTGACACAATTTTCCTGCTCTTTGTTTAATTTTAGAAGCTCACTCTCTTGAAAAGTCATCACTTGATCTGTTTTTAAAGGAGAATCCTTTTTTTTAAAGCTCTCTTGAAGAAAACTTAAATCTAAAATAGAGCCTAAAGGGTAATGATAATAAGCGCTCAGCCATTTCATCCAATTCAATCTTTTTTCACTTAAAGGAATTGAGTTTTGATCCCAATCTAAAATTTCTTTTATTTTTTGATCTTCCATTAAGGGGGCTGGCTCTTCCTCTAAAATAAAACCATTGAGTTTTCTTTTGCCAAAAGGAATTTTTACCCTTTGCCCTTTATTTAATTTTAACACCGATTTATAAGTGAAGCTTTTAAAAACAGGCGCTTTTGGCTGAACTCGGTAGTAAAAATGAGTTTGTGATCTGTTTTCTGACATGCTTTTAAGCGCTCTTTTAAGAGTATACTGATTCTTTTTAAGTTTTCCAGTCTGACCGTCATTCCCGCAAAAGTCTGCCCTCGCGCAAACAGAGGCGGGAATCTCACAGAAGAAACAAGCTTTATATCAGACAAAAACCGTCATTCCCGCGAAAGCGGGAATCTCCCACTTAAGACCTAAACCAGATTAGTATATACTGATTCTTTTTAAATTTTAAAGGTTCTTTTTGAAGATGGCAACAAAAATTTTTACTCATAAGTTTTTTATTGTCACCCCAGACAAAACTTCAAAATTTACACAGGATTAGTATTAATTGTATCTTACTTTTATTAAATTCTGCTCCCGATTGACAGTGTCGCCTTCTTTGCAAAAAATCTCTTTTACTTCTCCCTCTCCTTCGGCCTTAAAGCTGTATTCAATTTTCATAGCCGATAAAATTAAAAGATTTTGGCCTTTTTTCACAGGATCAGATTTTTTAACAAACAGCTTTTGTATTCGCCCCGGCAAGTTAGCTTTTATCAAGCCTTGTTTTTGAGCTTTCTCAGTTTTCGTTTGCTTAGACACAGTTTTTTCTTCTTTCCACAGCCAAGCTCTTCCTCGATAGTGCAGCCACAAAGAGTCTTTGTCTTTTTTAACAAAAAGACGATAGTTTTTATCTTTCCAAAATTTCTCTATAAATTTCATTTTTCCGGCGGGTTTAAAAAATAAGACCAAGGGTTAAAAGAAATATCCTTTTTTGCAGAAAACGAACTGCAATTTAATTCTTCAAACAATTCTTTTAAAAACTCTGGAGGAAGAGGAAGATCGCTTCGTTTCCAGTCTTTGGAATGAATCTTTTCCAAACTGTTGATTTTAATTTGATCTTCAATGAAATCTTTATGAGACAGTAAAAAGCTTAAGAAAGGGATATTTGTCAAGACTCCAAAAAGAATTGTTTGTTTTAAGGCTTGATTCATTTTTTCTATAGCTCTTGTTCTGGTGTCTTCCCAAACAATCACTTTAGAAATCAAAGAATCATAAAAAGAAGAGATTTGATCCCCTGAATGATAAGCCGTATCCACCCTTATATTTTTACCTAAAGGCCAAGCGCAAGAAAGAAGCGGGCCTATAGAAGGCAGGAAGTTTTGATGAGGATCTTCAGCGCAAACTCGGCATTGAATGCTGTAGCCTCTAGCTGTCATTTTTCGATCTGTAAAAAAAGCCGGCTGTCCCATAGCAGTTAAAATCTGAGCTTTTACTAAATCTATTCCATAAATCATTTCTGTTACCGTATGCTCCACTTGAAGTCGGGTGTTCATTTCTAAAAAATAAAATTGATTCCCTTGGACTAAAAACTCTACAGTGCCGGCGCCTTGATAATCTAAAAGAGAGCACAGCTCATAACAGGCGGATTGCAGTTGATCTTTAAGCTTTTGCGGCAAACAAGAAGGGGCGGATTCAATGATTTTTTGATGCCTCCGTTGAGGAGAGCAGTCTCTGTCTCCTAAAATAAAAATTTCTTTATCGGCTGAAATAAAAATCTGCGCCTCAATATGTTTAGCCGACTCTAAATATTTCTCTAAAAAAACCTCTTCACTGTTAAAGCTTTGTTTGGCTTCTTGACGAACTAAAGGCAAAAGCTGTGTCAATTCCTCAGAATTATGAGCCAGCCTTAAACCGCGTCCTCCGCCTCCACAGCTAGCCTTGATCATTAAAGGGTAGCCTATTTTTTCAGCTGATTCAATCAGCTGGGCCCTTTGAGAAAAATCTCCCTGCCAAGACGGCAAAACAGGAACCCCTGCTTTTTGAGCAATTTCCTTCGCTTTTATTTTATTTCCAAATAGAGAAATGCTATGAGAGGAAGGGCCGATAAAAATAATTTTATTGTCTTCACAGGCTTTTGCAAAGACTGGATTTTCTGATAAAAAACCATAACCCGGATGAATAGCAGAGGCCCCAGCCGACTTAGCTCCTTCTATATTGGCAGAGATATTGAGATAAGACTGAAGAGGATCTGCCGGGCCAATGCAAATTCTTTCATCGGCCAAGCGATAAGCGGAATTGTAAGTATCACCCGAGGCGTAAAGCAGAACTGTTTTTAAACCCATTTCATGGCAAGTGGAGATAATTCTTTGGGCAATTTCTCCTCTATTAGCTACCGCCACCTTTTTTACTAGAGCCATTCTTGCTTTATAGTATAGAAAATTTTTAAAAGCAAAAGCGAATTATATACTGAGCCTGTTTAGGTTTTCCAGTCTGACTGTCATTCCCGCGAAAACAGGAATCTCTCACTAAAAACCGAAAAACTCAAACCTGATCACTATATATTTAGCTAGCTATTAAAGGCCTATAAAATCAAGCCATCCAAAGACTTCCGAGCCTTTTATAAGTTTATAAGCGCTTAAAGCTATGTCTCATAATAAGCTCTTGAAACTCTTAATATTTAAAGGTTTTGATGAAAATCTTGACTGGTTAAATATAGAGTTCCCGAAATCTCTTTAATTTTCAAAGCTTCGGGTTAAAGGAAAGAGTCTTAAACTTTTTTGTATCTGAGCTATAGTTTTTTCTTTTCCGTAATTACCTTCATAAGACTCGATAGCCTGTTTTAATGTGGAAAACTGCACCATAGAAAAGGCTCTCAAGTCTCTTTTCATCAGTCTTAGAACTTCCTTTTTTCCGCCCAAGTAATCAGATAAAAATTCAACAACTGGCTTTAATTCAGACATCTGAGACATGGAAAAAGCCCTAAAGTCTCTTCTCATAAGCGCTAGAGCCTCTTTCTTTTCTAAATCAAGCTCTAACAGCTCAAGCAGAGGCTTTAACTCTGCAATCTTCGCCATAGCAACCGATCTAAAGTCTTTCTTCAATAAAAATTTAAGCTCTTTGTCTCCTATATAAGCTGATAAAAATTGAAGCGCTGGCTCTAATTCAGACATCTGAGCTAAGGCGACAGACCTAAAATCTTTTTTCATAAGAGTTAAAATTTTCTCTTGCCCTAAGTGAGCCTCTAAGAGCTGAAGCGCTGGCTTTAACTCGGAAATCCGAGCAATGGCAAAAGCCCTTAAGTCTTTTCTCATAAGAGTTTCAACCTGCTTTTTTCCTGAATAATCCCCTAAATGGCTTCCAAAATAAGTTTCTAAAAATTCAAGCGCTGGCCCTAACTGAGAAAGCCGAATCATAGAGACAGCTCTCAAATCTTTTTGTATAAGAATTTCAAGCTCCTTTTCTCCTAGATAAGCTTTTAAAAATTCAAGCGCCGGTTTTAATTTAGACATCTGAGCCAAGGAGAAAGCTCTTAAGTCTTGCCTCATAAGCGTCAGAACTTTATCTTTTCCTATATAAGCTGATAACAATTCAGGCACTGGTTTGATCTCATCAAAAGAATGACTATAAAAAAAATCTCCCATGGACTTTTTCATTTTTTTTGTCACATTCTCTTGACTGATGTAATCTTCATAAAAATTCACTGTCTTTTTAAAGGTTTCATAGCTGGATTGATCAAAAAAAGAAGGCTCTCTTAATCCCTTTACTATCTCTGCTTTGCTTATTCGCTGGCTCATATCATTAAAAAAGCTTTCCACTTCCCGCTGACTCCAATTAGAAAAAGATTGAAGGATTTGATTTTCCCAGTCCTTAGAAAAACTATCTCCTCTCACCGACTTAGCAAAATCTATTATAAGAGCTCCAGAGGAAAAATGATCTCGGCAGGTGATCATACTCCAAGACAAAGGAATATTTACAAGAATAAACAGAAAACACCAATTAAAAAAACACCTTATAAACATAGACTCCCTTCTAATTTAATAAAGTTTTAATTCATAATTAAGACTCCTAGCTGTTTCAATTGTTGCTTTATAACATAAAAAAA
>JAPPIY010000051.1 GCA_026914095.1 Oligoflexia bacterium | reverse complement strand
TTTAATCAATAATTTGGATCTCAAGCCAAAATCTTTACAAAAAGCTTTGGAAATAGACCGATTTGAAAAAAAAATTCAATTCACTAAAAAAATCATCCAAGACGAACTTGAAATTTCTAAGTTAAAAGGGCGTCTGCAAAAACTTATAAAAAATGAAATGCCTAAGCCTCTATTGCCTTCGCCAAAAGATTTTAGGTCTCAACAGTGGAGCAATTATAAAAAAGAGGAGGTGAAGGAATACACGCAAAGTTTAGAGGCGATGAGTTTGCCAAAAGAGGTTAAAAAAGAAGCTTTTAAACAGCTTTTTCGTTTGGAAAAAATGCATACAGAAAGCTCAGAAGCTGGTATTATTAGGAATTATCTGGATTGGATTTTAGACTTGCCTTGGAATGTATTGAGTGAAGATAACTTAGATTTGGAGCATGCCCAAAAAGTTTTAGATGAAGATCATTTGGGGCTTAGAAAAATAAAAGAAAGAATTTTAGAGTTTTTGGCTGTCTGCCATTTGAAACAAAATTCTTCTAAAGGGCCTATTTTATGTTTTTCAGGTCCTCCGGGTGTTGGTAAAACTTCTTTGGGGAAGAGTATTGCAAGAGCTTTAGGGCGCTCTTATTATCGCATTTCTTTGGGTGGATTGAAGGATGAAGCTGAAATTAGAGGTCATAGAAAGACTTATGTGGGAGCTATGCCTGGCAAACTCATACAGGCTCTTAAGCATTGTAAAACGAAAAATCCAGTGATTGTTTTAGATGAGATTGATAAACTCTGTTCTGATTTTAAAGGGGATCCCAGCTCCGCTTTATTAGAGGTTTTAGATCCAGAGCAAAATCACACTTTTAGAGATCATTTTTTGAATTTAGATTTTGATTTGTCTCAAGTGTTTTTTATTGCAACAGCCAATTTAGCGCACAATATTCCTCCGGCTTTAAAGGATCGCTTGGAAGTGATAAATCTTTCAGGCTACACTTTAGAAGAGAAAAAACAAATTGCAGTCAAGCATTTAATTTCACAAGAGCTGGTAAATAATGGACTTCCTGAAAATCATATTGAGTTAGAGGAGTCGGCTCTATCTTTTTTGATTCAATCTTATACAAAGGAGGCCGGTTTAAGGAATCTAAAGCGGCAGTTATCTTCGCTTTGCCGTAAAGTGGCTAAGAAATTTGTTTTAGGGGATAAAGACAAACTGATTTTAGATGAAAAACAAATTATGAATATGTTAGGATGCCCTTACTTTCATTCTGAAGAAAATGTGGGAGCTCCTCAAGTGGGAATTGCGACAGGCTTAGCTTGGACAGAGGCTGGCGGAGAGATCTTGCCGATAGAAGCTCTTAAAATTAAAGGCAAAAAATCAGACCTAATTTTAACCGGAAAGCTAGGGGAAGTTATGAAAGAGTCAGCCAAAGCTTCTTTGTCTTATGTTAAGTCTTATGTTCAAAAATTCAAACTTAAAGTAGAAGAGAGTTTTTTTGATCACAGTGAAATTCATATTCATTTGCCGGGAGGAGCTGTTCCTAAAGACGGCCCTTCAGCGGGGGTGGCTTTAGCCAGCACTTTTCTTTCTCTCGTAACAGATATTCCAATAAAAAATACTTTAGCTATGACAGGTGAGATTACTTTGTCAGGACGGGTGTTGCCTGTCGGAGGCATTAAAGAAAAAGTTTTAGCGGCTTTTAATAGTGGGATTAAAACAGTGATTTTGCCTAAGAAAAACGAGAAGAATTTAGATGAGATACCTAAAAAAATAAAGAAAAGCTTAACTTTTATTTTAGTTTCTGATTTAGAGGAAGTGTTTAAGGAGGTTTTGTTATTTGAGCCTCCTAAAAAATCCCCTGTTTTAGATTATTTGGAAGATAAAGAGCTGGGGGGAGTGGCTTAACTTTTAGGGAGTTAAAGTCAGTTCATTTTCTATGTATTTTAAAAGCTCTTGTTTTTCTGTTTCTAAAAAATGAACTAAATTCATAAGATCTTCATTATTGTATTTTAAGTTTAATAATTCTTTTTCCTGCAATTTTTTCCTAAAGGAGCTTTTTTCTTTTTCTTCCGATTTTTCGTTGAGATCCGCTTTTAAGAAGTAACGGCCCTTTTTTAGTTTATACTCTATATCTTCATTTTTAATTTTTCTGCGCAAAGTAGAGACACTAATTCCTTTACGATAGGAATACTCTTGAAGGGAAAGCCAGGGTGACATATTAAGCTCCTTATTATATAGATATACTGATCTTATTTGAATTTCTTTCTGGAGATTCCCGCCCCTGTTTCCATGAGGACAGGCTTTCGCGGGAGTCCAGTCTTCCAGAGGAGGACGGAACAAGCCATACTGAATTTTCAAACAGAATCAATATAATTTTATTTTTTCTTTTAAAACTTTCAAGTCAAGACAAGCCTCGTCAAAAGTTTATTTTTCAGCTTTTTTGAAGAATTTTAAAGCTTTTTGCCTTTGTGTCTTATGATCTACAAGAGGAAAGGGATAGTTTTTCCCCAATTGGAAGCCTTTGGGTAGCTCTGTGGGGCAGGTCATAGGAAAATGGACCGCTTTTTCGTTCAAGTTTTTCAACTCTTTGACCCATGATTTGATATAAGCTCCTTTGGGATCAAACTTTTGAGACTGAGTGATAGGGTTAAAAATACGGAAATAAGGCTGAGCCTCACAGCCAACGCCCGCACACCACTGCCAGCCTCCATTGTTTGCGGCCAAATCAAAATCTAGCAGTTTTTCAGCAAAATATTTTTCTCCTTTTCTCCAATCAATAAGAAGATCTTTCACTAAAAAACTGGCGGTTATCATGCGGATGCGGTTGGGCATAAATCCCGTTTGATTGAGCTGTCTCATTCCCGCATCTACAATGGGAAAGCCGGTTTGGCCTTTACACCAAGCTTGAAACCGTTTTTTTGAATAGCTCCACTTTAAATTTTGATACTTTTTTAAAAAAGCTTTTTTTTCCACATAAGGAAATTGATCTAATATCATGCTGTAAAACTCACGCCATATCAACTCAGCCAGCCAGACTTCATTTCCTCGGCTCTTCTGTTTTAGGGCAAAGCGAACACATTCGCGAATAGACAGCGCTCCAAATCTAAGAGGAACAGACAAGCGGGAGCTTTTGTTTAAATAAGGATAATCTCTGTTTGTATGATATTGTCTTATAGACTGGGAAAATTTTTTAAGCTGAATTTGAGCTGATTTTTCTCCCGAAGAGATATTAAGCTCTGTTTTTTGAAATCCCAAATCTTCTAATTTCCATTTTTTTTGTCTGTTGTTTTTAGTGGAAGAAAGCTTTTGCAGGTTTGCACGGTATTCTTTTAAATGCTCTTTGGGCTTTAATTTTTTTAGCCAGGCTTTTTTGTAGGCGGTGAAAACGCGGTAGGACGAGCCATCCTCTTTTTTAATTTCTGAGCCGTTAAAAATAACTTGGTCTTTTGAGGAATGAAAGGCTGTTTGTTGCCGGATCAATTGTTTTTTAATGGCTTGATCTCTTTGTTTGGCGTAATTTTCATAATCTTCATTTACAAAAACAGCAGAGAGCTTTAACTTTTTACAAAGAGCGGGAATCAATTCTACAGGATTTCCATACAGAATCAACACTTGGGAATTCTGTTCTTTTAATTTTTGGTTGATAGATTGAATGGCGTTGAAAATAAACTCCACTCTGAGATCTTTTTTGTTGCTCAGCTTGTTTAATATATTTATGTCAAAAACAAAAGCGAGAAAAACTTGCTTTGATTTTTCACAAGCTAAAAAGAGCGCTCTATTGTCTGTGAGGCGAAGATCTCTTCTCAGCCAGCATAAAGACCTTTCATAGATCATAGACTGATCCCGTTTCAATTTTGAGTCTACCCCTAAGGGTTGTTACCTGTCAAAAACTTTAAGATGAAAGCCTTAAAATCTCTTCCATTGCCCTTTTATCCTATTGAAATTACTTAGGAAACTTGATTTTGTTTTATTTTGGAGGTGATTTTGGCTGTGATTTTCCAAAAAACCTGTCAAAACAAAACTCAATTTGATATTTTTTCCTTGTTAAAAATATCAAAAAACTTTTTCAATACTGCCTTTTTTTGTGTTTCCTATCACAGAAAAAGATTTGTCTTTAGTTAAAACTTTACAAATAGAATTTAGAATTTTTCCAGTTTCAATTTGTTTAAAAGCAAATAGACATTTTAATTCATGGATACAAGTCCAATTTTTATTTTTTTTCTGACAATATTGCTCTTTTAAGAAACAATGCCACTTTTTTGATTTTAAATTGCATTTTGACATATAAGGTTTCCTTTTGTTCTCTAGCTAAATAGATTCTATCTTTTTACAGAAAGTCTTTATATTAGAATAATTCAAAATAAAATTAAAGTCCAATGTAGATTCTGCCGATTGTTTAAAAACAATGAAAAACAATTTAATTTTTCTTATCTCGCTTTTTGTTTTATTAGTATCTTGCTCTAGTTTGGATGATTATAGGCAAGTAGAGAAAGCTGGTATTTATTTATTACCTTTAAAAAGCATGGAAAGTTTTTATCAAGATTTTAAAGATATTCAAAATCAATGGGAAATATCTTTAATTGAGGGTTCTAGTTATGATCTAATTTTAGAACTAGAGAAGCTTTATAAAAATATGGCCGAAGAGGCGATAAATTATGAGTATAACCGTATTATTTTAATCTCCAAAATAGAACATCATAAGACGACATGGGGTTTTCTTGATCCTAAAAATGTATCCGATACTGAATCTGCATTAAAAAAACTCATTGAGTTTGCCAATAAATACAATAATATGGAATCTAATCTATCACGGCTTATTAAAAAATTAAAAGCTATCAGGAAAGCTTTAATAAAACAAAAATTACAACAGAAAAAACAAGAAAAAGCTCTAAAACAATTCAAAGTTAATTTTATTTAAAAATATAAATATTTATAAAAGTTTAGCTATAAAAGACTTCATCTTTTTTTTAGAATGTCGGCTAGAAGTACCTTTTTATAAAGAATTTGAAAACATTGCAATTTTATCTCTGTTAATTGGAAGCAGGAATCCTCACACTATTACAAGCAAAATCTCTTTTAGGGCATTTCCCCCATGACTTCAAACATAGCTCTAAACTTTGAAAAGCTGTAAAGTTTTTAGTCCTAGAATAATGAGAGCTAGAGTTTTTTGCATGACATATTCCCGGCTTACTTTTTTTAACAACAGGATTGCTTTCTTGATTGAGGCTTGACTGTTCAACAGTTTGTCTCTCTGTTTATTCATCAAAAGCTTATTTTTGTTCGGGCTGGCTATTAACAGCAGTTTGACACTTTGAATCTCTTTTAGGACACCTTCCCACTGAGTTTAAACAAGATTGAATATCTTGAAATAGCTTGTAATTCTTAGTCGTAGAATAATAAGGGCTGGATTCTTTCCAGTGACAAATATTAGATCGGCTTTTTTTGACAATAGGCTCTATTAAACTCTCTGTGGCATATTCTTGCTGGGCTTGCTTTGATGAATATCTAAATCTGGTTAAAATATCTCAAACTGGATAAAAAAAATAGCTTGAAAGCCTTTAAAATTAAGGGTTTTAATGTGAAATAGGCTTAATAAAGGGCTAAGTAATTTGTTTTGATTTTATCCTTGACCTATAATGAAAAATGTAGATACTAAGAGATGACATCCCCATTGGTTTCGACTGGTGGGTGCGAGCAGGCGAAAGCCTGCTTTCGCGTATTTAGAACATGAAAAAAATTATTGTTTATATTGATGGTTTTAATCTCTATTATCGTTTAAAACACACTCCTTACAAGTGGCTTAATCTTCAAAAGCTATGCCAATCTTACTTAAATTTAAAAAAAGCCAAAATTATAAAAATTAAATATTTTACAGCTCCAGTAAAAGAACAAAAGAAAGATCCTTCTAACACTATCCGACAAAATATCTATTTGCGAGCTTTAAGGACTCTTCCTAATTTGGGAATTATATTTGGTCAATTTAGAAAAAGACAAGTAGCAGGCTTAAAGTGTCATTATGAAAATGGAGAATATAAAGA
>JAPPIY010000069.1 GCA_026914095.1 Oligoflexia bacterium | reverse complement strand
GACTTGTTCCGTCTTCTTCCAGAAGACGGAAATCCTGCGAAAGCATGCCCTCGCAAGCAGGGGCGGAAATCTCCAGAAAAAGCAGAAAAATTCAAACCTGATCCGTATAAACTGATTTCTTGTAAATATTATCCTCTTAAAATCATAAATTTAAAAATAATTTCAATAGGCAGGGCTTTTTTAGCGCCGACTAGTTAATTTCTGCTGGATAATCCAAAAGCAATGCCATTTTTTATGAATTTTTGAATGCCAGGAGGTGGAGGGGGATAAGGCTCGGAATTTTCTATAGCTTTTAACACAAAACTGTCAAACAGATCATTTCCAGATGAGATTAAAATTTGCTTATAGGTAATGTGGCCTTGTTTATTTATTTTGATTTCCACTTGAGCGGTTAATTTTTTATCTGTTAGGTACTTTGGCAGGCTCCACTGCGCTCTGATTTGCCTGTCAATTTGATTCGCATATATACTGATCTCTGATAACTGTTGCGCTGTTAAATTTTCTTTTCCATCTTTTGTCCCCTTAGAGAGTTTATTGCCTTTGTTGAGTTTGTCATTTTTAGCGGAACTTGTTTTTTCTTCTCTATTTTTTTGCGCTTGATTTTCTTTTAGTTTTTCTTTTTTTCTGGCTTGAGCTTGTTTTTCTTTTCTTTTTTTCTTTATTTTTTCTTTGTTTTTTTTTGGTTTTTTAATTAGCGCTGTTTTTCTTTTTTCTTTTTTTGCCTTTGGTTTTGAGGGCAAATCCGGCAAACCAATGGTATCAATGCGAATGGTGTTTTGTATTAAAAGATTTTTGTCCTTTTTAAATAAATGGGGCAGGCTTTTTGACACAATCAAAAATAAAATGACAATTAAGTGAAATGATAAAGAGAGAACAAGAAAAAATGAGAAAGTTTTATTTGTAAAATTTATTTTCATTGAATTGTATTCAGCTTACTTTGCAATTGTGATCAGACTGACATTGCTGATACCGCTAGATTTTATTTCCCCTAAAACCTGAGCCACTGTTCCATAAGAGATTCTGCGGTCAGCCTGTAAATAAACGGATTTGGAAGTTTTATGCTCAAATAAGGCTGAAAGTTTTTCTTTCAAATTTTCTAACGGAACGGACTGATCTCCAATATAAATTTTTTGATCTTTTTTTATTTGGAGTATAAAGGGATCTTTTTGAATTTTAACTCCTTGAGTTTTTTTTGTTTGAGGGAGAGATATGTTGATGCCTTGTTTGAGCATAGGGGCTGTTACCATAAAGATAATAAGCAAAACCAGCATGACATCTACAAAAGGGGTGACATTGATTTCACTCAGCAAAGCCCCTCTTTGTCCTTTTGACTGGTTTGAGCTTGTTTTCATAGTATTTATTCCTTATCTTGAAAAAAATTTCTTTTCGCTATATTTAAAAAATCAGCTGTAAAATTGTTAAAAATCAAATCAAACTTTCTAATTTGAGATAAATAGCTGTTATAAAAAATAGAGGCTGGAATAGCCGCAAAAAGGCCAATTCCTGTAGCTAGCAGAGCTTCTGCTATGCCGGGAGCCACTACATTTAAACTCGCTGAGCCCATGACGGCAATTTTATTAAAAGAGTTCATGATGCCAAAAACTGTTCCAAAAAGGCCTATGAAAGGGCCACTGCTCCCTACTGTGGCTAAAACCCCTAAGCCGCTTTCTAACAAAGAAAGCTCCGCCTCGCTTGCTTTTCTTAAAGCTCTTTCTACATTGTCCAGCCCTTTGAGTGAGGTGACAGAAGAGTTGTTTTGAGCATTGGTTTTTAAAATTTTTTGCATCTCATTATAACCGCTGGTGAAAATTTGAGAGAGGGAGCTGTTATCATGAGAGCGGGCTTTTGTATAGATTTCTTCAAAAGAGCCGTCTTGCAAAAAGACATCTTCTAAATGGCTATTGGCTGATTGAGCTTGTTTAAAGAAAGAATATTTTTGGAAAATAATGGCCCAGGACACAACAGACATAACAATCAAAATTAAAAAAGTGATTTGAACGATTAAGCTGGCCGATAAAACCGCCTCTAAAAAATTAACGCCTGAAGGAGGCTGTTCTGCCAGTTGTTCCGCTAAAGCTGTCCAAGAAAAAAAAAGTGGAAAGGCATATAAAATTTTTTTTTGTTTTATACTAACCCTGTTTGAAAATTCATTATGACAGTCCCTCTTAATATGGCAGTCATTCTTAGTATGGCAGTCATTCTTAACATGGCAGTCATTCCCGCGAAAGCGGGAATCTCCAGAAAAAACCTCAAAACTCAAACCAGATGAGTATAAAAATAAATCTTTTATCTTCATGGATTAGACTTTAAGAGCTAATTTTTAATAAGACAAGCTTTTTTATCTTTTATACTGCTTATGGCTAGTTTAGTTTGAGAGCTGATAAGAGCTTGAGAGTTTTCAATCCAGTATTTGTCTTGTTTGGTGTAAGGAGGATCTTTTTCAAAAAACAACAGCTTATTTTCTTGTTTTAGAGAATCTAACATTTCGCGGGCAGGAGGGAAACTGTTGGGAATGACAATCCCCTGCCCCTCTATCTGTTTAAAAGACTGAGGAAAGACAGACAGCATTTCTAAGCGAATAAAAGTTTTAAAAGAGTGTAGAATTTTAAAGTTAGCTTTTAAGGATAAGTTTAGATTTGTTTGTGATAGGCCACTGCGGTTTGAGATTTCAGCCAAGCAATCCTCCCTGCGCCAGCGAGAATCTTCAGAAAACTCATCAAGATTTGCACAAGATCGGTATAGCAGTAAATCTTTTAAAAGTTTTTCATTGGATGATGAAAGGTATAAATTCCCTTGTATTTTATTTTGTATTTTATCTAAATTTTTTATTATTTTTTGCCTGTTTGAACCCAGAAGGTAAAATAAAAAGTTGGACTTTTTTGGGAGGAAGGATGAAATCAAACTTAGTTTGAGAGCTTTATAATTGGGATTCAAGCTTTTGTGCAGGTTATTGATCTCAGAATAGGTTAAGTGGGAGATCTGTTTCCGTTCCCCTGTAGGAAGTATAAAAAGAGTTTTTTGACTAACTGTCCATTCTTCCTCTTTTGTTAGGGTTAGAGGAAATACAAACAAAATTTGCTCTAAAGACACATTTTCTTTTTGAAAATACAGTTTTAAGTCTTGTGTTTTTTTTGTAAAAGCTGATTCAGGCAAGAGATAAGTTGTCAGCTTATTTTTTTGAAAGTCTGTTTTTTTTGAAAAAAAAGAAACTCCTAAATAAAAAGGGCAGTTTTTCTTGAGGATTTGTTGAGAAACTGAGCTTTGTTTAGGCGGACGAATATGACTTAAGTAAAGAGCTGTCAAAAATAAAATAACTGGAAATAAAATTAAAAACAGTCTTTTTAAAGCTTGATGAAACATATCTTCTCTTATACCCATTTTTTTACAAACTTCAATCTTGATTATCTGCTGGTTTGTCTGAACTCCCTAATCCTGTCAGATAATCGTAAAAATATCTTCTTGAGATTCTTTTTTCCTATATTATAAAAGCTGTTATGAGAAAATGAAATACAAGGAAAAGCAAAAAACAATTATACCAATCTTGTTTAAGTTTTTCTCTTTTCTGTCCCTCCCGCTCAGCTTGTCCTCGCGAAAGCCTGGAGCGGGAGTCTATTTGGAGCCTAAAAATTCAAACCAGATCACTAGTATAATACTAAAATAAGTAAAAATTTGACTTATTTTGAAAAGAATGTATATTGTTCTTGTAATGAACTACCGAATTAGCCGAGATTTGGAATATGCTCTTATGGCTTTAAATTATATGTCAGAAAGGCAAGAGGACTGTATTTCAGCTAAAGAAATGACCCAACAGTTAAAATGCCCTTTTCATCCTTTTTCCCGCGTTTTACAAAAGCTGGCTGATCACAAATTTATCACTTCTAAGCAAGGGATAAGAGGAGGCTATGTTTTAAATAAAAGTTTAGATGAGCTGTCTCTTTATCAGTTAATGAGGGCTGTTTTGCGGCCTCTTGAAATTGCGGATTGCCTGTCGGGGCATTGTAATTTGTTACAGCATTGTAATATAAAAAGCCCAGTGCATTATTTGAATAAAAAATTTTTGGAGTTTTATAAAACGCTCAGTATAAAAGAAATTTTAGGCGACAGCTCTTATTCATTGACAGAAAAAAAACTGACAAGTAAAACGGCTGTGAATTTATAATAATTTTTAAAAAACGGCATTTGATAATAAAATTAAGGAAAAAATTAAAAGGATTAAAGAAATAACACAAAATAGAAATTTAGAAGGTGAAATATGACAGCTCTTCAAAAAGAATACAAATATGGTTTTGTAAGCAATATCGCTTCAGAGAGCCTGCCTAAAGGTTTAAATGAAGGGATTATAGAGCAAATCTCTGCTAAAAAACAGGAGCCTTCTTGGGTCTTAGACTTAAGAATAAAAGCTTATAGGCATTGGCAGACTATGAGGGAGCCTCGCTGGGCTAAGTTAAACTACCCTCCAGTGAATTATCAAGATATACGCTATTACTCGGCTCCTGTGAAAAAGAAAAAGCTCTCTAGTTTAGATGAGGTTGATCCCGAATTGTTAGAGACTTTTGAAAAGTTGGGAATACCTTTATCTGAGCAAAAACGGCTGTCAGGCGTCGCTGTGGATGCGGTTTTTGACAGTGTGTCTGTCGCAACCACTCATCAAGAGACTTTGGAAAAACATGGAGTGATTTTTTGCTCTATTTCTTCAGCGATACAAAATCATCCAGATTTGGTCAAAAAATATTTAACTTCAGTGGTGCCTTACAAAGATAATTTTTTTGCCTGTTTAAACACCGCTGTTTTTACAGATGGATCCTTTTGTTTTATACCTAAAGGAGTGCGCTGTCCTCTGGATCTCTCAACTTATTTTCGCATCAATCAAGGAGAGACCGGCCAATTTGAAAGAACTTTAATTGTGGCGGAGGAGGGCGCTTTTGTGAATTATTTAGAAGGTTGCACAGCCCCTATTAGAGACAACAATCAACTGCATTCAGCTGTTGTTGAATTGGTGGCTTTAGAAAAAGCGGAAATTAAATATTCTACTGTTCAAAATTGGTATTCTGGCAATAAAAAAGGCCAAGGCGGCATATATAACTTTGTCACTAAAAGAGGGCATTGTCTTGGAAATCGCTCTAAAATCTCTTGGGTGCAGGTGGAGGCTGGCTCTGCCATTACCTGGAAATATCCCAGCTGTGTTTTGAAGGGAGATCATTCTGAAGGGAGGTTTTACTCAGTCGCTTTAACTCATGACAAAATGCAGGCGGACACGGGAACAAAAATGATACATGTTGGCAAGAATACAAAGAGTTTGATCTTATCTAAAGGGATTTCTTCTAATGAGTCGGTGAATGCTTATAGGGGGCAAGTCAGGATGAATCCAAAAGCTTTTCATGCCAGAAATTACAGCCAATGTGATTCTATGTTAGTCGGTGATCAGGCTAAAGCAAAAACTTTGCCTGTGATTGAAGTTCAAAATCAAACCGCAGTGGTAGAGCATGAGGCCTCCACCTCCCGTTTGAGTGAAGAGCAGTTGTTTTATTTGCAGTCCCGCGGGCTTTCTGCTGAAGCAGCGGTGTCTTTAATTGTAAATGGTTTTTGCAAAGAGGTTTTTAAACAATTGCCTCTGGAATTTTCTGTAGAAGCTGTTAAATTGATTGAAATGAAACTGGAAAACAGCATTGGCTAAAAGGAAATAGATGTGCTGAAAATACAAAATTTAAAAGCCAATATAGAAAAAGAGCCTATTTTAAACGGTTTAAATTTGCATATAAAAGCAGGTGAAACGCATGCCATTATGGGTCCTAATGGAAGCGGCAAAAGCACTCTAGCTAAAATTTTGGCAGGAGATGATCAATACCAAATTTTGGAAGGACAAGTGTTTTATGATGTGAATTTTAAAGAAAAAGACCTATTGTCTATGGAAGTTTCTGAGAGAGCTAAAGAAGGGGTGTTTATGGCTTTTCAGTATCCTATAGCTGTTCCCTGTTTAAAAAATATGGAATTTTTAAGGACAGCCTTTCAAGCAATATGCAAGCA
>JAPPIY010000204.1 GCA_026914095.1 Oligoflexia bacterium | reverse complement strand
TAGCAGAATTATTATTTTTTTCTTGCTTTTTTACAGATGCAAAGCAGTTTAAAAGATTCAAAAGCCTGCAAATAAACTTTTAAAATCTCAGTCCTATGTTTTTCCACAAAGCGCCCTTTGTCAGCCTTGTGTTCAAACTCGCGCTCGTTTTGCAAGCTTTTGAAAAATCATATTTAAACAGTAAAACGGACTTTTTCAATTCTGCCTAAATAAATTTCATAGTGGCCGGCTTAATTGCGCAAAAAACCCTTTAAAAACTCTCTAAAATCCGCATAAATTAAGGCTTTCTTTTTAAAAAGCAGGGAAAGGCAATCTAGAACCTAAAAACAGCTTGAAAGTCTTGTAAATAAAGGGTTTTAATGGAAATAGGCCACTATGATAAATTTTGATCGGACAGGAATTTTTATAATAAGAATTAAATTATGAAACTGGATCAAAAAAGTTTTACAGGAAAAAGCTTTAGACCTCTTCCAGAACTGAGAATCAATGAGGACTTAAATATGTTTTGTCTTTTAACCGCCTGGGGGCCGCGGAATCAAAGCGCTAAGGTTTTGGATTTTCTGGCCCAAAATTATGAAAGTTTTTTTTCGGATGAGGAAAAAACAAGAGCCTATTCTAAACTGGAAAGTTTATCTAGAGAAGAAAATACAGTGAGAAATCTCTTGCTGGCCTGCAATGAATGGATTTTTAAAGAGCTGAATGAAGAAAAAACAGGAGTCTTCGCCTATGAGCTTTTTTTTGCCAGTTTTGAAAAGGGAAAACTCACTTTTGCTCAAGTTGGACAGCCTTTTGTTTATTTGGACAGACCCGGCTTTTCCCTTCAGTCTCTAGGGGCTAACTTGGATTTTTCCGCTTTGTTTGCTGTAAAGGGAAAGAGGCTGGCTCCCTTGCCTTCCGCTCTTATTGGCTTATATCCTGACACCCATTTTCCTGTTTTTAGCCTGCCTCTTCAGCCGGAAGATCGCCTTCTATTTGTCAGCAGGGACTTTATTCCTATGGAGATTCTGAAAACCCCTAGAGAGCAGCGAAGTTTAGAAAATTTTTTAAAGCTTTTAACTTCAGAAAATGAAAAGAGTCCTTGCTGGCTGGGGCAATTGTCTGTTTAATTAGGACTTTAGTCTTGTTATATCGGAAAATTTTTAAGTTTTACAATAAGGAATCCGATTCTATAATTGCTTATGTTTTATTATTTTGTAAAAGTCGGTTCAGCTTTGCTTTTAGCGGTTTTGATTTACTTTGTGGGAATGGGGCAGGGCTGTTCTCCAACTAGATTTAGTTCTTTGAGAATATTGCCTTGCTCTGAAAGGTCGGCGGACTCAAACTGTCAGATTCGTCCTGTTTCCTGTAGAGAAAATCCTGCACAAATGAAATGCATAGGACAAAAACAGCCAAAAATTCCAGGAGACTCAAAAGATCTAGAATGGGACACCACTCAAACAGAAGATCCTGTTCAAGAAAAACCAAAAAAATTTGACGAATGTGCGATCAGTCATTATCTGTCTTTAGGAGAAGTGGATATTCTTTTTGTAATTGACAACTCCAGCTCTATGGCGGAGGAGCATAGAAGTTTGGCCAGGCAGTTTAGCTCCTTTTTGAATGATATAAAAAATGTGGACTACCATATTGCTGTTATTACAACCGATATAAGCTCTTCTCCAAACGACCTCGAAAGAAATCAGTACAACCCCGTAAGAAATCACTATTATCAAGACGGCCGTTTTATTCCTATAGGAAACAGAAAGTTCTTAAAAAATGAAAATTTAGGGGGCCGGCCCAGCCAGCGAGTGGTGGAGGATTTTAAGAAAGCTATTGAGAGAGAGGAAACCAAACGCTGTGACACAAGAAACCAACCGAAAGAGTCTGAGGATAAATACGATCGCTTGTATTATCGGCAGAAGACTCAAGAGAGGATTGGCTGTCCCAGCTCGGATGAAAGGGGGACTTATGCGGTTAATCTCGCTCTTAAGAATCCGGCTCATCGCGCTTTTTTTGGCCGGCCAGACGCGCATTTTATGATTGTCATTTTAAGTGATGAAGACATTAGAAGCGGAGAGGAGTATATCAATCAGCCGGACTTTGAGAAGTATCAGCTGACAGCTAACGATGACCCGGAAGTTTTGGTTGAAAATATTTACAATCATTTTAAGGAAAAAACAAAGACTTTTAGTGTTTATTCTATTATTATTCCTCCAGGAGACAGCCGCTGTTTAGAGGAGCAAAATCGAAATAGAGCGGGAGGGTCTGGATCTGGAAGAGGCTATTATGGAAGAGAGTATGCGCGGCTGTCTGAAGCGGGCAGAGATCTAAAAAGCTACGGCAATCTTTTGAAAGGGGGGGTTATTTCCATTTGTAGCAGAAATTATGGCTATCAGCTCCGAAGGGTGGCGGTTTCCGCGCAAATCAGCCGGGTGTCTTTGTCTTGCCCTCAGCCGGAAAGTATTGATCTCTATGTGAATAACTCTAGGGTGAGAAGCGAGCAGGAAATAGAAGGCAGAACTCTTATTATCAGGCCTAGAAGTGATATCCCTCTATCTTCCAGATTAAAAGTTCGGGAGATCTGTCCTGTGGCTCCCGGTCAACCCTGTGACTAAAAGGTTTAAAAATCATTATCTCAGTTTAATTTCCTATTCAATAGATTTTTTGTTAGAGGTTTTAGGGCATTGATCGCAAGTGACATAAATCTCCACCACTTGATTTTGCATTTTGTAGTTTTTCCCTGAAACAATTTCCTGCAAGGTGTTTTCCACCAATTTGTTTTTAAATTCAACAATTTTTCCACAGCTCACGCAGGCAATGTGATAATGGAACTGATTGGACTTTAACTCATAGCAAGAGGAGCCAGCCCCCATAGAAATTTCTGAAATCATTTGAGCTTGAGTTAATTTTTTTAAAAAGCGGTAGACTGTCGCAAATCCCAAGGAAGGTTTTGTCTTTTTAACTTCATCTAAAATGTCTTGAGCTGTTTTATGGTAGCGCGGGCCCGAATTTAAAGCTTTTAAAATGGCTATTCTCTGTTCTGTTATTTTTAAGCCGCATTTTTTTAAAATATCTTTTAAGCCTTCATCTGTTAAAGATTTTCTAGGCTCAATTAAAACATCTTGCTGGCTTCCTAAGGGCAGTTGGCTGGCTTTCATAGGCTTTTATGTTAAAGCGGGGGAAAGAGAAAAGTCAATAAAAATAATAATCATTCTCATTTATATTTCATGAAAAGCCTCTAAATATCATAGACTTTAGTCTATGGGAAGTTTTATTTTTTCTGCTCTTCTGCTATGCTGAGCTAATGAAGACTCGTTTAAGAAAAGACAGAGATATTTACTTTTTTGATCTGGAGGGGAATTTAGACATGAGCGGAGTGGATCATCTCCAGTCTTTTTGCTCCAATAAAAATCTAAAGAAAAGGAAGATAGTTTTTAATTTAAAATTCTTGTTTTTTGTAGGCTCTACAGGAGTTGGAGTTTTTTCTAAAACTTTAGACTTTGTAAAACAAAACAATAACTTGAAGATCTGTTGCGCTAGCTCTGAATTTGAAAAAATTTTTACAAATGAAGGTTTAGACTCTCTTCTTTTTCCCAGTGAGGAAGAGGCTGTTTTATCTTTTTCCAACAATCAGGAAATACAGACTGAGAGAGACGGACTGTCTTTTATTCAAAGTGAATATCCGCTAAAACATGAGGGCGAGGGCTAGCTGGCTTTGATTTTCCTTGGGGTTTATTTTTCTCATTTTTCACTTCATTTAAAGAAACACTTAAAGATTGATTGAGTTTTTGCAAGGAGCGAATCTGTTGATCTTGTGTTTCTGCTCTTTTTTGCAACTCCTGCCATAAAACTTTGAGTTTTTCATTTTGCTCTTTTGAGAGCAGGGAATCTTTTGAATATTTATCTATACGGTTTTTTGTTTCTTGTAGGGATTTCTCTAACACGAACTTATTGCTTTTTAACTCTTGATTTTCTTTTTGCAGTAAAAACTGGCTTTCTTTCAGCTCTTCTGTCTCCTGTTCTTTGATTTTTTTGAAAACTTCAAATCGCTGTTTTTCACCACACAGGTCATTTTCCATTTCTATATGGAGGTGCTTTAATTTTTTATTCCATACCTGCTCTAAATTTTGAATTTGTTTTTCATAAGCGCTTTTTAATTTCTCTTTTTCCAAGTTTTGTTTTTCTTCCCATTGCAACAACTGAGAGTGTTTAGAATACTGTAGATTTTTAATTTCTTCTTGGAGATTTTTCTTTTCTTTTAAAAACCTTTTCTGCGCTTTTGTTTTTAGCTCTTGAATTTGATTTTCTAATTCCAAATTATTTTCTTTAAAGGCTTTTAGCTCTCCTGTCAGCTCTTGAATTTGTCTGTCTTTTTTCTCTTTGATTTTCTGTAGGCTTTCTTGAGTTGCTTTTAACAGCTTTTCTTTGACTTGATGGGTTTGCTTTTGTGACAGCTCTTTTTCTTTAAGCTGTTGCTTGTATTTGTTTTGAGTAGATGTGTTTTCCTCATAAAGTTTAATATATTTTCTTTGAAAAGAGAGCATGGCCTGCTCAAAGCCTGTTTTTTGCAGGCTTAAGGCTTTCTTTAAATTCTCTGACTGAAATTTTAAAAAGGAAAGCTGTTTTGAAAAAAGATTAGACTGCTCAGTAAATTGAAATTTCAACTGCTCTTTTTGTTTTTTAAGCTCAAAAATTTGGTTTTTGTAGGCGCCGCTGTCTTCTTGATGTTTTTTTAGCTCTTGGATTTCTTTTTTATAAAATTTTATTTTTTTATTTTCCTGCGAGAGAATGTCTTTTTGTTTTTTTAGGTTTTTTAACTCTTCATTCCAAGACTTTTTAATTTGATTGTTTTCTTCTAGAATTTTTTTGTGAGCGGTTTCTTTGCTGTTCAAAATTTTCTCTAACTGGTTTTTTTGCTTTATACTTTGATTGATCTGATTCTGTAGGCTCTTCTTTTGTTTTATGAGTTGTTTTTCTTGATCTTTAAAACTTTGAGTTTTTTTATCAAAGGAGTTGATTTGTATTTTTAGTTTATTATTTTGCTCTTCTAAAAGGTGGTTTTGCCTTGTCAGCTCTTGGCTGTTTTGCTCTGTTTTTTCAAGAGCTTGTTTTAAATTTTTGCATTCTTCTTGAGATACAGCAGAAAGCTTGTTTTTTTCTTGCTCTAGTTTTTTAAATTGATTTTCTTTTCCTTTATTTTGTGCTGACAGCCGGCGGATTTGATTCTTTAACTCTTTGTTGTGTTTTGCGATAACTTGATTTTTTTTCTCAGCCTGTTTTAAGGCTTGTATTGAGCTTTTGTCTCTGTTTTTAAATTGAGAGGAAAGCTGGTTTTTTGCCTGTGTGAGCGGGTTGATCTTTTCTTTCAAGGATTGAGCCAAGGCCTTTTGGCTGGGCTGTTGAAGGCTTTGTGGCTTTTCCTCTTTTTGTTTTTTGAGCTGTTCTTGAAGGTTTGCAATTTGTTTCATAAAAACTTGCTCTCTTTTTTTAAACACATTCAGCCGTTTGATTTCTTCTTTTTGAGCGAAGAGTTTTTCTTTTAGGGCTGTCCCCTCCTTTTTTAAATCGGATAATAGAGGGGAATTTTTAGATGGCTCTTTGAGCTGATAGGCTTGCTCCAATTGGGCTTTTAATTGCTTGGATTGAGAGTTAAACTCACGGTGCTGTCTGGCAAACAGCGAAATTTGATTTTTTAAGGCAGAATGCTTGCTTTCTAAAATAGCGGTTTTGTTTCCGAGTCGGGCTTTTTCTTTATTTAGAGAGGAAAGTTTAATATGAAGGAGGGTGTTCTCCCGTCCTGTTTTTGATAGTCGATCCAGCAGATGCTCATTTTTTTTATATAAAAGCTCTAGCTGTTCCGGTTGAATCAAATCGTAAAAGCTTTTTTCTTGAGAGGGCTGTTGATCCGCTTGAGAGCTTTTACTGTCTTTCCTTGTTTCCATTTCTCTTTATACTTTCAGCAATTAAAAAAAATGTCAAAAATTTAAAATTTTTTGAAAAGTTTTATGCTTAGTATAAAAAGACTATAGTCATACCTTTTTTTGGAAGTCAAAAGGCTGGGATTTTTGCCTAATA
>JAPPIY010000073.1 GCA_026914095.1 Oligoflexia bacterium | reverse complement strand
CTTTTAACTCTTATTGTTACTCTTAACTTCAGTCCACTTTTTTAGCGCGCTTCAGGTTTTGTTGAGTCCTAGCAAGGGGAATTTAAGGAGTTTATCTTGTATCTATAGGACAGCGGGTTTTAGACAGAATGCAAAGGCTTTAAGTCGGCTGTCGCTGGCTTTAGGAACGACAGCTGAGGTGAGAGCTAAGCTGAAGTCTAGGCTGTCAAAAGAGGAGTCAGTTTCAGATGATGTATTGAGGTTAGCGCTGGGTATGGGAGGATTTGAGGGGGAGCTTAATCTTTCTGAGCTAAGAAGAGGGTTGAAAATAGCGGGCGGGATAGGAGAGAAAGCCTTGCCCTTATTGGAGAAAGGCTTTGAAACTGGCAAGCTTGAGTTGCAAGAGCAGGCCTTGTATTCAGCGGGCGGGATAGGAGAGAAAGCTCTGCCCCTGTTTAAGAAAATGTTGAAAAATCAAAACTTAGATGAAGACATTAGGGAAGAGATTGAAGACACAATTGCCGACCTTGAGTAGATAATCGGTTTTGAAAAAGATTCCTGCTTTCGCAGGAATGACTGTCCTTACAGGAATGACTGCTTGCAGAGGACTTAGCTTTTTTGTTTTTTCAGCGCGCGAGATTTTAAAAATTTGTTAATATTTTTTACAACTTCAGCGCTCTTTCTTCTTTCAGCTAAAGCTTGAACACAGTAATCATTCCTTTCCTGCGGAGACAGAAAAGGTATTGTGTTTAAAAGCTTCTTGCACTGCTTTAAAGCCGTTCTGTCATAGCTTAAAATTTGCTGTGTCAGTTTTTCAATATAGTCTGCGCGCTCCTCATCCGTCCCCGAGAAATGAATCAAATGAGACTGCAAAGCCTCTTCCGCTTTAAAAACACGAGCCGACAGCATAAGCTCTCTCACTTTGGCATGAGGCATTTTCTGCAAAACATAAGGAGCGATGAGGGAAGGTATCAAAGCCAACTTTAACTCACTAAAACAAAACAGAGATTCTTTATGAGCCACGGCGATATCACACAAAGCCACCAAGCCTAAGCCTCCCCCAACCCCCCTCCAAAAACAGCGCCCTTAATGTCCCCTATTATAGGGCAAGGAAATTTTGCAAGTTTATTAAACAGTCTGGACAACAGTTTCACTTGATTGATATTTTCCAAATCAGAGCTGTTTTCTGGAAGACGCATCCATCGAAGATCCCCGCCGGCGCAAAAATGCTCGCCAGCCCCAGATAAAATAAGCGCATGAACTTGAGAATCTTGACTCAACCGCTCCAATGAATCCGTCAGCGCCTGTATCATCTGGACAGATAATATATTTCTTTTTTTAGGCAGATTAAGCTCTAAATGAGCCAGTTTGTTTTCTTTTGTTTTTTTTACTTTTATAATTGACATAATTCCCTCACAATCTCACTGATTGTATTTAAAATCTCATGTAATCTAGCCAGCCCTAAAAAAGCTCTACTGTTCAAGTTTTAAACCTTTTAAACCGCTTTCTTGCAAATTATCCACTTAAAATCATAAATTTACAAATAATTTTTAATAGTTTAAAATTATTTGTATAACCTGCTAATTAGAGCTTTTAACAGCTTTCGTAGAAATAAATGTCGGCAAGATTGTGTCAATAGGATGATCAAATTCTTTACCTCTCCCAAAATCTTTCCATTTGTATTCACGAAACTCCATTATTTTAAAGCCTAAATCAGTTTGCCCTCCAATTAAATCGCTTAGAGAATGTCCAAATTCAAGAGAATCTTTATCTTTTATGATTTCTTCTATTTCTTTTTTAGAAAGAGATTTCACATCGGAATAAGGAATGAGATTGACCAGCCTCATTTCTTTTATTTGATCATGATCTTGATTGAGAGCATAGAACACCGGATTCATAAAACTAGTTAAAAAACAGCCCCCAGTTTTTAAAACTCTATAAACTTCTTTATATACTTTTCTGACATTAGCTGTAAAACATGTAGAGACCGGGTTGATAACAATATCAAAACTTTCACTTGAAAAAATACTAAGGTCTTCCATATTTCCCTTTTGAGTTTTTATTTTCAGCCCTTCTTCTTTACAAACTTCCCGATCTCTTTTTAATTGCTCTTCTGAAAAATCAAAGGAAGTGACATGCGCTCCCCCAGCAGATAAAAGAGGCATTTGCTGACCGCCTCCAGCCGCTAAACCGAGAATATTCAAATCCTTCAAATTTTTAGGAAGCCAGCCCGGCGGAGCAATATCCACATGACCCTGTCTGGCTTCTTGCATTCTTTTTGAAGAGTATTTTCGACTCCAAGGGCCTTTTTGCTTTGACCAATTATTCCAAAATTTTTCGTTAATTTCAAAATAATCTACTGATACAGCTGGTTTAAACAAAACAACATAATTGGATTCAATCTCTTTCTTAAAACTATCGGAGAGTCTAGCCCAATCTCTCAACTCCACTAAAAAGGGAATATTAGATTCGGTAAAAGCCTCTATTAAATTATTCATTTTTTCCGGCTGAATTTTATTTAATTTCTCAGCTCTTAAAACCAAATCCAAGTCACTGCCAGAGTGGCAGTCTCCGCTCACCCGGCTTCCATAAGCCCACACTTCTACATCAGACGCATGTTTTTCAAAAAGACAAATGATTTGCTTTTTATATTTTATTGACAGTTTTATTTTTTTATCTTTCATTGTTTTTTAAAAGTCTCTCAATTTTTCTAGCCTCTGTAATAAACTCAGGAACAATCTCTAAAATCTCCTCTGCAAAATGCTCTCCATAATGATGGGCTGTATTATTTCTCTTATCACGAAAAATAAGCCATTTTTCACTGCTTTGTGAGCTAATTAAACCATGTTTAGCAGAATAGCGAAAAATATCTTTGAAATTCAATTTATCCAATTGTTTTTTTACAGCAACAAACTCTCCCAATCTTTTTTTTAATAAATGTCCGCACTGTTCTAAAATGATCTCAAACTCTTTAATGCAGGCTGAACGGTAAATGTCATAATCTATTTTTTTAATATCAGATCGTTTAATAGACTGATAGGCTGAATCTAAAACTTTAATACAGCGGGAAAAATAATCTATATTCAAATCCTGTTTTTTTATCACAAAATCTTATTCCCTCTTTAAAACTCTATAAAAAAATCTAAAATAAGTTTAATTTTAAGCGCTAAACCAAAGAAAGTCCAGCATATAAAAACACATATATACCGATCCTGTTTAGGTTTTCCAGTTTGACCGTCATTCCCGCGCAAGCGGGAATCTCTCACTAAAACTGGAAAACTCAAACAGGATCAGTATAACTTTAACTTTGTTGTTTTACCAATGTTTTTTCTCACATTCTATAGATGCCTTTTTTTTGAGGAAGAAGCTCCGCCTTTCCCGCTAAGCTTAAGCCCATAGCCAAAACTTTTCTTGTCTCTAAAGGATCGATCAAACCATCGTCCCAAAGCCTTGCCGTTGCGTAATAAGGATCACTTTCTTTTTCATATTTTTCTAAAATCGGTTTTTTGATTTCCTCCTCCTTAGCTCCTGTCCCTTTTTTTAAAGTCCATAAGACACTGCCTGCCTGCTCTCCCCCCATAACAGAAATTCGCGCGGAAGGCCAAATCCACAACAAACGCGGCTGATAAGCCCGCCCGCACAAGCCATAATTGCCAGCCCCAAAAGATCCCCCGGCTATCACAGTAAATTTAGGCACTCTGGCTAAACTCACCGCTGTTACCATTTTAGCCCCATGTTTAGCGATACCCCCTTGCTCATACTGCCGGCCCACCATAAAACCTGTGATGTTTTGAAAAAAGATCAAAGGGATGCCCCGGCTGTCACACAAATCAATAAAATGAACCGCTTTTAAGGCGCTTTCTGAAAATAAAACCCCATTGTTGGCTAAAACACCCACTAAAGAGCCGCAAATATAAGCCCAGCCTGTTAAAAGACTTTTATCATACTCCGGTTTAAACTCCTCAAACTCACTGCCGTCTAAAATAAAAGACAAAATATTTCTCATATCAAAAGGGGTTTTTAAATTGGGAGGAATCATTCCATACAAATTTTCTAAAGGATAAAGAGGCTCTTTAGGCTCTTTTTGAAAATAGGGCTTTTTGTCTTCATTTTTTAAGCGAGAGACAATTTGACGCGCCTTTTTTAGAGCGGATTCTTCTGTGAGAGCCAAATGATCACAAACTCCAGAAGTTTTACAATGCAGTTCGCCTCCCCCTAATTCTTCATCGCTCACTTTTTCCCCAGTCGCCGCTAACACCAAAGGAGGGCCCCCTAAAAACACAGTGCCTTGATTTTTGACAATCACATTTTCGTCTGACATGGCCGGCACATAAGCCCCCCCAGCTGTGCAACTTCCCAACACAATAGAAATTTGACTGATTCCTAAAGCCGACAGTCTCGCTTGATTGTAAAAAATACGGCCAAAATGATCTCTATCGGGAAACACCTCCGCTTGAAGCGGCAAAAAAGCCCCTCCGCTATCCACCAGATAAAGACAAGGCAGTTTGTTTTCCAAAGCAATTTCCTGCGCTCTTAAATGTTTTTTCACGGTGAGAGGGTAGTAAGTTCCCCCTTTGACTGCGGGATTGTTAGCGACAATCATACATTCCCACCCTGAAATTTGAGCCACCCCTGTTACCAAGCCAGCGCCTGCGGGAGAGTTTTCGCCATAAACCTTATATCCCGCCAATGAGGAAAGCTCTAAAAACTCCGTTTGAGGATCTTTTAAAAGCTCAATCCTTTGACGAACAGACAGTTTCTTTCCCACAGATTTTTCCCCTTGAGAATAAACGGCCGACTGTCTTTTTTTCAGTTCAGCCATTCGCGCCCGCATAACCGACTGATTCGTTTTAAATTCAGAGGAAGAGGGATCAATAAGAGGCTCTAAAATCATACTTTTTTTATGACTGATTTTTCCTTAAATAACAAGCTCTTTCTTTTACACGGATACTGTTTGAAAATTCCGGTTTTAAATCTTTCAGGCTCTTTTTAAAAATAGGGCGATCAAAAAGACAATACTTCAGTCAAGTATATAGTTCCCGCTTTTTTATTGTTCAAAAAATAAAATAGCTTTAAATTCTCGTAAAATAGGATAAACTAATATAAGATTAGGATTCAATAGCTGAGGAGGCTTTTATGAAATTTCTGACAAGAAAAGGACAGCCCTTTTATTTGAGCTCTGACTCTCTGAGTTCTTCACGCAAAAACGGGAATCTTAAAAAACTTCAAAATTCAGTATCCATCTCTTTCTTAAAAAATTACAAGCTTTTAATACAATCTTTTAAAAGGTATAAACTGCCAACTCTAACCTTATATTTAGATGTGGATTGTCGTAGTATCAAGTCTTTACAAAAAACTTTTTTTTGTAAGCTTATAACTCCAAATGAGCTTTCCTCTCTTTATCGCGCTTCTAAATATTTATTAAAAATACCCCCCCCTCAATATCTAGTTTTCCAAGTAATTTCAACAACTTAAAGAAAACCAAACAGCTAAACTTATCCCTCAAAGAAAAAAAACGGCTCTCAAAAGAAAACAGCGCAAACAAAGACTCATGCAAAAAGCCCAGACCCTGTTTCAAACCAGGTATAAAACCAAATCCTATACCTCTAAAAAACTCTCCTCTAACTCTTTCAATTCTCCTTCCACTCTTCCCTTGCTATAGCAATAAAATTATAAAAATAAGCCTCTTCCAGCCTCTTTCACGCGCGGACAATACATTCAACAAGCTCTGCAATAATAAAACCTCCTCCTCTTTTTATACCATCTTCAACCTGCTAAAGTCTCTAAACGGCTCTGTGAAAATCAAACCTCTTGCAAACAACTCTGGCTTTTCTATTATGGGAACCTTAGTCGCCTCCGCCATTGGACTTATTGTTTTGATAGGCATCACCAAATCCTTCGTCCAGATGGACTCTAAAATCAAACAAGCTCAGCAAAAAACTCAAAGAATTAGCCTCATCACTCTTTTAGGAAATCATATAAACGATCCTGGACATTGTAAAGAAACTTTACTCCCATCCGCTACTCAAATCTCAGCCGGAACGGATACAAATCTCCAACAGATTAAAGTCCAAGGCG